>SHUM01000009.1 GCA_009691245.1 Acidobacteriota bacterium
TACAACACCCGCAGGCCGCACTCGGCGCTCGGCTATAGGCCCCCGGCGCCGGGGGCCTATAGCCCTGTCAAAAACCCAGTTTCTCGGCCTCAGGTTGTGATGTAAACTCTCTCACAAGGATTGGTACAAAATCTCGGGCGGGTCAGCCACCTTTGCGCTCGGCGAGATGGAAACCAAGATCACCGCCGACCCCGACAATCTGCGCCTCGGCGCGGAGTATCGCCAGATGGTGATTCGCCTGGCGACTTATGATCGCGCTATCGCGTTCTTCGAGAAGGTCGCCTCCGACCATCCAAGCCTGGCCAACGCGCAACTGAACTTCGGCTTCACTTACGTGGACAAGGTTCCCGTGGCTGGTTCCATCACGCAGGTGCTGCTGGCCAACAATGCCTTGAACGCGTTTACCAGGTCAATCGAAGTGAGGCCCACCTGGATCTCGCTCTACACGCGCGGCAATAGCTACCTGTTCTGGCCGAAAATTTTCGGGCGTGCTGCGAACGCGGTGGCCGATATCGAAGCCGCGATGAAGTTGCAGAATGGCGCAATGAAGCCTTACTACATTCGCACCTGGATTGCGCTCGGCGACAGTTACTGGAAGACAGACGATTTTGAGAAAGCCAAGCAGGCGTGGCGCGATGGCCTGAAACATTTCCCCGAAAGCGCGGCGCTGAAGTCGCGTGTGGCGAAGGACGGCGACGAGTTGAAAGCTGTGATCGATGACACTTACGACATCACCCGCCGCGTGGATACTTCGCTGAAGGAAATGTTCGCCGCCGAGGTTGCCCCGAAATGACGCGAAGAATTTACAGAGCCGCGACCGGGAGGGAGCGGTGTTCCGGCATTGCGGATCAGCGGGCGACCGCTCCCTTCCGGTCACGGCTCTGTTTGCGGTTCGCGTTCATCGCGCTGATCCTTTCCATCAGCGTCGCACCCTCGCGCGCGCAGGGGCCCGGCGCGATCCGCTTCGCCGAGATCGGCGAAAAAGCCGGTGTGCGCCATGTGCATCAGACGCGCAAGTTCAAGGGCGCGCATGGCGACGTGCTGGGCATGTTCACCTCGGGCGGCTCGTCAGTGGCCGTTGGCGATTTTGACAATGACGGCTGGGACGACATGTTTGTCACCAGCTCAGACGAAGGCAAGTTCAATAAACTGTTTCGTAATAGTCACAACGGCACGTTTGAGGATGTTACCGAGGAGGCGGGCGAAGTGGCGCATGGCAATGATCCGCTGTCCATCGTCTCCGACGCGCTGTGGTTCGATTATGACAACGACGGCTGGCGCGATCTGCTCGTGGTGCGCTTCGGCACGCCGCTGCTCTATCACAACGAGAAGGGTGATTCCTTCACGGATGTGAGCACAGGCTCGGGCCTCAACAAGTTTGCCAACACCATTGCCGCCATCTCCATTGACTACGACCGCGATGGCGATCTCGATTTGCTCTTCGGCAATTACTTCAAGCCGGAGAACCTGCTGGCATTGAAGGACCCGAAGGTGCTGCCGAACAATCTGGACGACGCCATCAACGGCGGCGGCCTTACGCTGTGGCGCAACGACGGCGCGGGGAAATTTTCCGACGCCACCGCGCGGGCTGGTTTTGAAAATCATACTGGCTGGACGCTGGACGTGGGTGCGGGCGATTTCGACAACGACGGCGACCCCGATGTATATGTCGCCAGCGACTACGGCATGGATCGCGTTTATCTGAATAATGGTGATGGAACTTATAAGGATGTCTCCGCCACCGCCATCGGCAAGGACACCAAGAAGGGCATGAACGCCGAGGTTGCCGACTACGACAACGATGGCTGGCTCGACGTGTATGTCACCAACATCACCGACGAGTATATGAAAGAATGCAACATGCTCTGGCACAACGATGGCAACTGGGCCACTGGAAATGGAACATTCACGGACCTCTCGAAGGAGACCGGCTCGTGCGACACGCTGTGGGGTTGGGGCGCGAAGTTCGCCGACTTCGACAACGATGGCTGGCTCGACCTGTTCGCGACCAACGGCCTGCGCTCGGGCAGCAAGGAAAATTACGTTCCGCTGATCTTCGAGATGCTCATCAAGCCCGGCGTGGACTTCAGCGACGTGAGTAGTTGGCCCGCCATCGGCGACCGCACCTGGTCCGGCTATCAGAAGAAAAAACTAATGCGCAACCTCGATGGACAGGCCTTCAAAGACATCTCCGCCGCCGCGGGCGTGGACAATGAATTCGACGGGCGCGGCGTGGCCATCGCCGATTTCGACAACGACGGTCGCCTCGATTTCTATCAGACCAACGCCGACCAACCCGCGCTGATGTATCACAACGAAACCACCGCGGCACGCAACTGGGTGGCGGTGCAGTTGGTGGGGACGAAGAGCAACCGCGATGCCATCGGCGCGCGCATCACACTGAAGGCCGACGGGCGCGAATGGATTCGCGAGGTCGATGGCGGCAACGGCTACTCCGGCCAGAGTACGCAGCGGGTGCATTACGGTCTCGGCGCAATCAGCAAGATTGATTCAGTGGAGATTCTTTGGCCGAGCGGCGCGAAACAGAAAGTGAGTGTTCCGATGAATCAGATTTCCACGATCCATGAAGATAAGGGTGTGATCAGCAAATGAATCGTCCCTTAAAGATTGCCGTAATGTCCGCCGCGCTGTTGACGTGCGCTGCGGGTGCTGCTTGGATGCGCAGCGCAAGGTTGTCCGCGCAGGCACCCGCCGCCGCTGCAACTGATCCCGCGGAGCAGTTGGCGATTCACCGCAATCTGGGCAAGGCGTTCTATGAGAACCCTACCACGTACGCGCAATCCGTGGAAGAGTTCACCAAGGCGTTGGCGCTCCAGCCGGACTCGGTGCGTGAACGAGTCAACCTGGGCCTGGCGCTGTTGCGCGCGGGCAAGACGCCGGAAGCCATCGCCGAGTTGCTAAAGGCGCAGGAACTGCAGCCCGCGCTGCCGCACACCTGGTTTAATCTGGGCATCACCTACAAGAAGGAAGACGAGCACGAAAAGGCTATCGCGCAGTTTGAGAAGATGGTCGCGCTCGCGCCCACCGATGCGATTTCGCAATACAACCTCGGATATCTTTACCGCCTGACCGATAAAGTCGCGGCGGCGCTGCCCCATTTTGAGGCAGCCGCGCGGCTCGATCCCAATTTGGCCGGTGCGCGCTTCCAGCTTTACAACGCCTATCGCGCCGCCGGGCGCGCCGCCGACGCTGCGCGCGAACTGGCTCGCTTCCAGGAACTGCGCCGCCTGCAAGCCGGAGCGGCGATTCCCGAAGACCTCGACTGGAGCTTCTACTCGGAGATATACGAGCCGCTTGAAGAATCGCCCACTCTTTCCACGACAGCGCCGAGCAAACCAGAGTTTGCTGCGGCGGAACTCTCCGCGCAGGCCGACTACGAGCGGGCTGGTTTAGTGGTGCTCGATTACAACGCGGACAAGCGGCCCGATCTGCTCGCCTGGACCGACCAAGGTGTCGCGCTATATCGTAACGGCGCGGAGCGCGTTCCCGACTCAGGATTGGATAACGCCGGAACGATTGCGGGCGTCGCCCCCGGCGATTTCAACAACGACGGCTTCGTGGACCTGGCCCTTTTGGCCGCTGACAGTGTTTCGCTGTGGGCCAATCGCAACGGCAAGTTTGAAAAGCTGACTACGCAGTTGTCCTCTGCGCCATTCAACACCAAATTTAATAAGGCGGTCTGGCTCGACTACGACCATGACTATGACCTCGATCTGATCCTGCTCGGCAAGGCCAGCGCGCTGGCGCGCAATAACGGGAGCGCCGGCTTCAGCGACATGTCGCGCGATTTCCCGTTTGTGAAGGGCGAGGCCATCGACGCGGTGCAGATGGATGTGATCGCCTATGACAACGCGTTCGATCTGGCGGTGGCCTATCAGGATCGCGCCGGCGTGATTTATCGCGACCGGCTCGGCGGCCAGTATGAGGTCACGCCTGGGCTTCCCGAAGCCACGCCCGCGATCCCCGAAGCCACGCGCCATCTGATCGCCCACGATTGGAACAACGACGGCTGGACCGACCTGGCCGTCTCGCATCTCGAATATCCTTCGCTGCGCGAGTTCGGCGATGAGTTGGAATCTTCCCGCATGGCGCGGACCGGTTCGTATCAAGTGTTGCTGCTCCGCAATAAGGAAGGTGTGCTGCAGCAGGAAGAGCAATCCATTTCGCTGGCTTCCTCGTTCCCCGCGTTCGTCGATTTCGACAATCGCGGACTCGCCGATTTGATCTCCGCCGCCGAGGGCCGGTTGTTTACCAAGGCCAATCAGGGCGGGGCGTTCTCCTCCGAGAATGATTTTCTGGAGCAAGGGCAGATTGCCTCCCGCGTGTCCTCGGCGGATTGGGATCAGGACGGGAAAACGGATTTGGCGACCATCGGGTTCGGCGGCGCCGTCGAGCGTCAGCGAAATGAAACGGAGCCGGCGGGCGCGTGGCTGACGGTGTCGCTGGAAGGCGTGAAAAATCTGAAGCTCGCGCCGGGCGCGCGCGTCGAGGTCAGAGCCGGGCGCATGTATCAGAAGCGCACCTATGCGGGCGTGCCGCTGACGTTTGGGCTGGGCCCTCTGGGAAATACCAAGCTGATTGACACGGTGCGCATCACCTGGCCGAATGGACTCATCCAGAATGAGACGAAAGTGGCGGTCAACCAGCACGTCACATATAAGGAAGCGCAACGGCTGTCGGGATCGTGCCCGATGATCTTCACCTGGAACGGCAAGGAGTTCGAGTTCATCACCGACGTGCTCGGCGTCGCCCCGCTGGGCGCGAGCCTCGGCGACGGACAATATTTCCCGGTCGATCACGACGAGTTCATTCAAATACCGGGACGCGCATTGACAGCGGTGAACGGCAAGTATGAAGTGCGCATCACGGAGGAGTTGCGCGAAGTCGCTTACTTCGACGAAGTGAAACTAATCGCCGTCGATCATCCTGCGAATGTCGAGATATTCACCAACGATAAATTCAAATCGCCGCCCTTCCCGGAGTTCCGTCTATTCGGCGTTGAGCGGCGCATCTATCCGAAGACGGCGCGCGATCATCGCGGCAATGACGTGCTGCCGCAGTTGCGCAAGCTCGACAAGACTTACCCGGACCAGTTCCGCCGCGACCTGAGCGGGCTGGCCGAGCGGCATCATATTGATCTGGATTTTGGCAATGCAGCGAAAAACAACTCCGCCGTGCTGGTGCTGAATGGATGGCTCGACTGGGCCGATGGCTCCACCTTCCGCGCCGTCTCGCAGGAGATGAGCGCCACTCCGGGTGGAGGAAATAGCGGCCTTGGCGGCGACCTCGCTCTGCCCTATCTACAAGTGAAGAACGCGCGCCGCGAGTGGCAGACGGTGATCGAGGACATGGGCATTCCGGCGGGCAAGCCGAAAACCATCGCCGTGGACCTGACCGGAAAATTCCTCTCAGCCTCGCGCGAAGTGCGCATCGTTACCGGCATGGCGCTTTATTGGGATGAGATTTTTCTGAGCGAAGCGAATGGCGCGGCGGCAGCGCCGCTTTCCGCAAAGATGTCAGATGTGGCGCTGGCCAGCGTCGATCTGCAATTCCGCGGATGGTCGCGCCCCATCATTCATCCCGAGCGCAAGCAGCCCGAGCACTTCGATTATCAGCAGTGGATGCCCACGACGATGTGGAATCCCACGCAGGGACTGTACACGCGCTACGGCGACGTGAAAACATTATTGACCAGCATGGATGACAAATTGGTGTTGATGGGCTCGGGCGATGAGATGCGCTTCCTGTTCGATGCCGCATCGCTCCCGCCGCTGCCCGTCGGGTGGCAGCGCGACTTTCTGCTGAAGGTGGATGGCTGGGCCAAGGATCAGGACGCCAATACGGCGTTCGCGACGAGCGTCGAGCCGCTGCCGTTCCACGGCATGAGTCAGTATCCGTATCCGGCCAATGAACATTTTCCTGACACGGAAGAGCACCGCGAGTATCGCCGCATTTACAACACGCGCCCTGCGTTGCGCGTGGTCAGGCCGCTGGCGCCCACGCCGATTACGCGCACATCTTCTGCAAATACAAGCGTGCCGGATTTCCCTGAAGTGGCCGCGCTGTCTGCGCCCGCGCCGAATGCCGGAGATCAGCCCGGAGGGCAGCAATGATGAATCTACGCCGCTGGACGGGACTGTTCTTCGTGATCCTGCTGGTGAACACCGGCTACATTGCTGGCTTCTCCTCAGCCACGATTTTCTACATGGTGAATGTGCTGTTTCACCTGGGCCTGGGGTTGGCCGTAGCCGTGGCGGCCACATTGCTGTTGATGCGCAACCAGGAGCTTCGCCGCGGCGTCGCTCCGGCGGCGGGATTGTTTGTGCTCTCGATTGGCTTCGCGGTGTTTCTGGCTGGCTGGGGCAATACGCAGCCGCACCGCTGGGCGTTCTGGGCGCACATCATCGCCGCGGCGCTCGGCACGATCCTGTTGTTCCCCTGGGTGCGTCGGCGCGCACAGGAGTTGCGCGGCGGATGGCTGACCATGCAGAAGGGACTCGCCGTGGGCGCGGCGCTGGCCGTGGCGCTGCCCGCCGCTGGCATCGGCTATCGCGCGGCGTTTCCGAATCCGGCGGATCGCATCAAGAACACTCTGCTGGTCCCCGCCACGATGCAGGAAGAGGGCGGCGGGCCGCAGTCGCCGTTTTTTCCGTCCGCCGCGCAGACCAACACGGGCGATATCATCCCCTCGAACTTCTTCATGGACTCGGAGACCTGCGGCGAATGCCATGCCGATATCTATGAGCAGTGGAACTCCTCTGTCCACCACTTCGCGTCGTTCAACAATCAGTTCTATCGCAAGTCGATTGAGTACATGCAGGACGTGGTCGGCACCGAGCCGAGCAAGTGGTGCGCGGGCTGCCACGATCACGCGGTGTTCTTTAACGGCCGCTTCGACCGCCCCATCAAGTAGCAGATTGACACGCCGGAGGCACACGCGGGCCTGGCCTGCACGTCGTGCCACTCCATCGTTCACGTGAATGGCTCAGTGGGCAACGGCGGTTTTCTGATTCAGTATCAGCCGCTGCACGAGCTGGCCACCAGCAAGAATCCCTACATGCGCGGGCTGGACCGCTTCCTTACTTTTCTCAACCCGCGTCCGCACCGCGAGAGTTTCATGAAACCATTCATGCGCGAGGACGCGGCGGAGTATTGCTCTTCGTGCCACAAAGTTCATCTCGATGTGCCCGTAAACGACTACCGCTGGTTCCGCGGCTTCAACGATTATGACGCGTGGCAGGCGAGCGGCGTGTCGGGTCAGGGCGCGCGGTCGTTCTATTATCCGGAGAAGACTGCGACGTGCGTGGATTGCCACATGCCGCTGGTGCCGTCGCGCGATCCCGGCCATCACGCCGATGGCGTGGTCTCAACCCCGAGCCCCGGAACTTGGTCAGAGTGGTCAGAACCGTGAAAGTGTGTACTTTTGGCAGGGCCGCAAATTTGGACTATTTGGCGGCGGGCAATGACTCGATTTTATAGCCAAGTCACGGGCGAGATTTTAGGTCTTCGCGGGTCACAAATTTTGCGCCGCGCGGGTCACTATTTGGGGGTGGGCGGGACGAAGTCCGGAGGCGGGGCGGGCATGGAGCTGCCAGCGCCTTCGCCGAAGAAGAAGTCCTCCATGTATTTGCGGACCTTCAATTGGTCGGTGCGGTCGGCCAGGTTCAGGCGGTACTCGTTGAGGACCATCTTGAGGTGCTCGATCCACATGAGCCAGGCGTCCTCCGAGACGTTGTCGAAGATGCGCTGGCCAAAGGCGTTGTCGAAAGGCGGCTCCTTCAGGCCGGGCAGCTCGCGCCCCAGCTTGATGCACTTGACCATTCGCTGACCCATCGTGATGCCTCCTGAGGTTGCTGCCCGCCATCGCTGCAACGCGGACTGACTGTGCTGTGCGCCTGTATTCAAGCGGCTTGCGTGCGCTGCCATCGAATGACCAAGCCAAGTCTCAGGCTACGGGTTGCCATTCCCTTTTGTCAACCTCTCAAGTATCCTGAGGGTATTTGAGCTTCATGCCGCATACTTACGAACAGAGGAGACCAACATGCGTATCGCGGTTACAGGTTCGACGGGACTAGTGGGCTCAGCGTTGGTGGAGGCGTTGGGAGCCGCTGGCCATACGGTGTCGCGCGTGATGCGCGATCAGCGCAAGCTGGGCGCGGGCGATGTGTTCTGGAATCCCGACACGGCCTACGTGGACACGCCGGCGCTCAATGGCGCCGATGCCATTGTACACTTGGCCGGCGAGACTATCTCTGAGCGATGGACGCCGGCGCAGAAAGAGATCATTCACGGCAGCCGTCTGCGCGGAACGCAATTGATCGCCGAGGCCGCGCGCGCGATGTTCCATCCACCACAGGTGCTGGTGAGCGCGTCGGCGACTGGCTGGTATGGTGATCGCGGCGACGAGGTGCTGCGCGAGGATTCGAAGCCCGGCAAGGGATATCTCGCCGATGTCTGCCGCGACTGGGAGACGGCGACGGAAGTGGCGTCGCGCGCCGGGATACGCGTCGTACACGTGCGTACCGGAATTGTACTCAGCGCCAAGGGCGGCGCGCTCAAGAAGATGCTCACGCCATTTCGCTTGGGGCTAGGCGGCAAGATCGGATCGGGCCGCCAGTACATGAGTTGGATTGCGCTTGATGACACGGTCGGAGCGATATTGCATGCTATCAATACAGTGTCGTTAAAGGGTGCGGTGAATGTAGTGGCGCCTGCGCCGGTTACCAATTTGCAGTTTACGAAAGCGCTGGGCAAGGTGCTGGGCCGGCCGACGATTGCTCCGCTGCCGGCGTTCGTGGTGAAGATGGTCTTCGGCGAGATGGGCGAGGAGTTACTGCTTGGCAGTCAGCGCGTCGAGCCGGCGCAGTTGCTGGCAGCTGGCTTCCGCTTCCGTTATACGGAGATCGAAGGCGCGCTGCGCCGCGCGCTGATTGCCTAACTGGTCGCCTAATGAGACGCGCCTGCTCTGCGCGCCTCGCGTTTCGGTGCATGGTTCCGTGCTACAATAACCGCTTTGAGCCTGGTATCAGATTTGCACTATGCGGCAGCGCCGGTGGACGAGAATCGGTATGGACAACTTCACCTTCGGACTAACACTTACCATCCTGGGCATGTCGGGGACGCTCATCAGCTTGTGGTTGTTGAGCCTGCTCATTTCGGGACTGAAGAAGATTTACCCGATCGAAGCGCCCGCACCCGCTGCGGGTAAGGAGAAATAGACAGCGTGCTTTGGGATGCCATAATCGCCGGGTTGCAAGGGATGGTCGCGGGGACCGCGCAATTCACGTTGCAGCATTGGATCATGATTGCCATCGGCTGCGTCATGATGTGGCTCGGAGTGGCCAAAAATCTGGAGCCGCTACTGCTGGTGCCCATCGGCTTCGGCGCGATCCTGGTGAATGTTCCCGGCACCGGTCTGATGGAAGGCCACGGATTTTTGAAGGCTCTGTACGACGCGGGCATCATTACTGAGCTCTTTCCCATCCTTATATTCATTGGCATTGGAGCGATGACGGACTTTGGTCCGCTGCTGGAGAACCCGCGCATTCTGCTATTCGGAGCAGCGGGGCAGTTCGGAATTTTCCTGACGCTGCTGCTCGCGCTGGGCCTGGGATTCACGCAGTTGGAGGCACTGGCTATCGGCATCATCGGCGCATGCGACGGGCCGACGGCGATCTATGTAACAACCAACTACGCGCCTCATCTGCTGGGTTCGGTCTCGGTCGCGGCTTATTCCTACATGGCGCTGGTGCCGATTCTGCAGCCGCCGATCATGCGCGCGCTGACCACCGACGCAGAGCGCCGGATCGTCATGCCCACCGTCAAGCGCTCGGTTTCAAAGACCACGAAGCTGGTATTTCCGATTTTGGTTACTGGATTCACGGCGGTGATCGCACCGCTGGGTACGCCGCTGATGGGCATGCTGATGCTCGGCAATCTCTTCCGCGAAGTAGGCGGCCTGGATCGTCTCGCCAAGACCGCGTCGAATGAGCTGGGCAACATCGTAACACTGCTGCTGGGTCTGACCATTGGAGCCACGATGCAGGCCGAGCAATTTTTGAATATCAAGACACTGGGGATTTTCGCTCTGGGCCTGATCGCCATCTCGCTTGACACCGTAATGGGCGTACTCTTCGGCAAGTTGATGTGTCTGCTAACTGGGGGGAAAGTAAACCCTCTGATCGGTGCCGCAGGCATCTCGGCGCTGCCGATGGCGGCTCGCGTGGTGCAGAATGAGGGTCAGCGCTACAACAAGAAAAATCATCTCCTGATGCACGCCATGGGAGCCAACACCGGAGGGCAAGTCGGCTCGATCATGGCCGCGGCTATCATGCTTTCCATTGTGAATGCCCTCGGCATTAATTAATTTTTTATCGCTATCCAATCGATATGAAATTCTGCAAATTTCCCCAAACTATTAACGTAATAATATTGTTTTCTTATCGTTAAACATTAGTATATTACGCTCATATTAATTATATGGATGACACTAATTGACGACTTTTCTCTTGACAAAGCCACTGCGCGCTTAATATACTGGCACTCGTCTGCGCTGAGTGCTAATTAAAGTGAGTACTCTGATATCCGGTTCGCTTGAACTGGCATGTCAGCAGAAGTTTTCAAGGCGAAGGAGCACCACCAAAGATTTTAGTCCGCCTGTGGTTCAAGGCGTAACCCCGATAACAAATTGTTGATTGGCGATGCTGCGATTGAGGGCATGGAAGCAAAGGTGCCTATCCGTGGTCTGCGCCGCAGAGCCGGTTGGCGAAAATTGAGTTTGAAATGAGCTGACTGGATTTCAGTCAGTACGTGAGCAAGCAAAGAGCGAAAGGAGCAAGGCTAATGGCAATAAAGATTCGTCCCCTGCAGGACCGTGTCGTAGTCCGCAGACTAGAAGAGAAGGAACAGATCAAGGGTGGGATTGTCATCCCGGACTCGGCGAAAGAGAAGCCCCAGGAGGGTGAAGTTCTCGCCGTGGGCGATGGCAAAATCCTCAACACGGGCACGCGCGTGGCCATGGACGTGAAAGTCGGCGACCGCATCCTGTTCGGCAAGTACTCCGGCTCGGAAATCAAGTTGGATGGCGAAGAACTGCTCATCATGCGCGAAGAAGATATTCTTGGCATCCTGAACACCGGCAAGAAATAGTGAACGTATCGCGAAGCCCGGTGGCTTCATTTAAGCCGAGTGATCGCCTAAATCAAAACGTATTGATTCAGATACTAACGACAGATTAAAGTCCGAACGAAAGGAAAAACGAGAATGGCAGCAAAGCAAATTGTGAAAGGCGAGGAAGCTCGCCACTACGTGCTGGCCGGCGTGAATGCACTGGCGGATGCCGTAAAGATCACCATGGGTCCCAAGGGCCGCAATGTGGTGCTCGACAAGAAATTCGGTGCGCCGACCATCACCAAGGACGGCGTTACGGTGGCAAAGGAAATTGAACTGAAGCACCCGCTGGAGAACATGGGTGCGCAGATGGTTCGCGAAGTGGCCTCGAAGACCAGCGACGTGGCTGGCGACGGCACCACCACCGCGACCGTATTGGCGCAGGCCATCTTCCGCGAAGGCATCAAGAACGTCGCGGCGGGCGCGAACCCGATGGCGCTGAAGCGCGGCGTGGATATCGCCATTGAGGCCGCTGTGGCGGAGATCAAGCGGCTGTCCAAGCCCGTTACCGGCGACATGATCGCGCAGGTTGGCACCATCTCAGCCAACAACGACAAGGCCATCGGCGGCATCATCGCCGAGGCCGTGAAGAAAGTTGGCAAGGACGGCGTCATCACTGTCGAAGAGTCCAAGACCATGGAGACGCAACTCGAAGTGGTCGAAGGCATGCAGTTTGATCGCGGTTATCTCTCCCCTTACTTCGTAACTGATCCGGAGCGCATGGAGTGCGTGCTGGAAGACGTTCGAATCCTGATTCACGAAAAGAAGATCAGCTCGATGAAGGACCTGCTCCCGCTGCTCGAGCAGATCGCCAAGACCGGCAAGCCGCTTCTGATCATCGCGGAAGAAGTGGAAGGCGAGGCGCTGGCGACTCTGGTGGTCAACAAGCTGCGTGGCACGCTGCACGCTGCTTCCGTCAAGGCTCCTGGATTCGGTGATCGCCGCAAGGCCATGATGGAGGATATCGCTATCCTCACCGGCGGCCAGGTGATCAGCGAAGAGCTTGGCTTCAAGCTGGAAGACGTGAAGATGGACCAGCTCGGTCGCGCGAAGAAGGTAACCATTGACAAGGACAACACCACCATCGTCGAGGGCTATGGCAAGCACGCTGACATCCAGGGCCGCGTGAAGCAACTGCGCGCGCAGGTCGAAGAGAGCACCTCGGACTATGATCGTGAAAAGCTGCAAGAGCGGTTGGCCAAGCTGGTCGGCGGCGTTGCGGTGATCAAAGTGGGCGCAGCAACTGAAACCGAGATGAAGGAAAAGAAAGCTCGTGTTGAGGATGCCATGCACGCCACGCGCGCGGCGGTCGAGGAAGGCATTGTTCCCGGCGGCGGCGTTGCGCTGCTGCGCGGAGCCAAGGCGCTCGACAAGCTGAAGCTTACGGGCGATGAAGCCATCGGTGTGGCGATCGTGCGACGTGCGCTCGAAGAGCCTTGCCGTCAGATCGCGGCGAACGCCGGATTCGAAGGCGCCATCGTGGTCGAGAAGGTGCGCGCGCAGAAGGACGAACAGTGGGGCTTCAACGCCGACACGGAAGTCTACGAGAACCTGGTGAAGGCCGGCGTCATCGACCCCACCAAGGTAACTCGTCTGGCGCTTCAAAACGCAGGCTCCATCGCGTCCCTGATGCTCACCACCGAAGCGCTCATCTGCGAATTACCGGATGACAAGGACAAGGGTCCAGCCATGCCTCCCGGCGGCATGGGCGGCGGCATGTACTAGGACTGCGTCCAGCCTCGCCTCGCTCACGATGGTCGCTCCGCGGTACGCTGTGGAGAACAACGATGTCATCTTGAGTGCAGCGAAGGACCTGCTGTCCAATTCGATGATTACTATGGCCCGGACAGTTATGCTGTCCGGGCTTTTTTGCTTCCGCAGTTCCTTCTTGAAATTGTTATAGTGAGCTTGCTGTTCCTGTCCTAAGCCGCTTCTTCGGAATCGTGATTTATATGAATTTTCGGGATCACGAGCCCGGCCATTTTCACGCGGAATACGGTGAGTTTGAAATCATAGTGGAAATTTCGAGCGGGAAAGTTGTCGGGAAGTTTCCCGCCGAGCATTGAACATGGTGATGGAGTGGCACGCGCTTCACAGAAGCGAATTAGCTGACGATTGGCAACGGGCACGGCAACAGCAGGCCTTGAAGCCCATCCAGCCTTTGGAGTAGGACCATGATTCTACATGTAGAGGAAGCCCGGTACGTCTAGGATTACACAGTCTGGTTGCGCTTCAATGACGGAAGCAGCGGTGAGGTTGATCTCTCTGGCGAGTTGTGGGGCGAAGTCTTCGAGCCTCTCCGCGATGTTGAGTACTTCAAGCGATTCTCCCTCTTCATGCACACGCTCGCCTGGGAAAATGGCGCAGATATCGCGCCAGAGTTTCTGCGCGCTCATCTTCGCGTTACCGCCTGAGGTTACACTCCCACGCCGGCAGTCCAAAGTTAAGCCCCCGGACTCTCAGAGGACTGGAAGCCCTTCCCGATCGCTGTTCAGCCGGTTGAACATGACCCATTTTCGGGACCGCGCGGCCCGTTGATTTTGCTTATTTTGCGGGCCTATACTTGATTATTGAGAGCAATGACCCGATGTAATTCATAGCTCAAGGAACTCTGTTGCCGGCGGCCTGACCATCACTTCGAGGAAACCAGTACGGCGATTGATTGAGAATCCCTGCGCGGGGCTGGTTCTGCTTGCGCGCCCAAATTAGAGAACGTCGATTGAGGACGAAGGAGTCCAATGGCCACGATTGAAACTGCTGCTCCCCGCAGCGCTGATTCCACGACGAAGCGCATCATGAATGACATGAGCCTTCAGATCGCCACGGTGAACGGCTCGGGCAGCCAGACCGCCAACACCATTTTGTTGCGGTCCATTTTCCAGATGGGCATCCCCATCTCGGGCAAGAATATTTTTCCGTCGAACATCGCCGGTCTGCCGACGTGGTACACCATCCGCGCCAACGCGCATGGTTACGTCGCGCGCAAGAAGGAGATCGACTTCCTGATTGCGATGAATGCCGAGACCGCCATCGATGACGTGAAGGGTCTGCTGCCGGGCGCGGGCGTTGTTTATGACGAAGTGTTGAACCTGAAGGCCCTGCGCAACGACCTGGATTTTTATCCCGTTCCGTTCGACAAGTTGGTTACGCCGGTTTGTCCCGACGCGCGGCTGCGACGACTAGTCCGCAACATGATTTACGTGGGCGTCGTGGCGTACTTGCTCGACATCGATCTCGCCGAGGCCGAGAAGGCCATGCAAAAGCAGCTCGGCTCCAAGCCCAAGGCGTTGTCGCTAAACTGGAACGCCATCAACGCCGGCGTACAGTACGCCGCCGAGAAATTCCCGAAGTCGGCGAAGTTTGGTCTGGAGCGCATGAACAAGACCGCGGGGAAAATTCTGATTGACGGCAATACCGCCGCCGCCGTCGGATGCCTGTTCGCGGGCGTTACGGTGCTGGCCTGGTACCCCATCACTCCGTCGTCCTCGCTGGCCGAGGCGCTGATTGAATATCTGAAGGACTACCGCATCGACAAGGAGACCGGCAAGGCGACCTTCGCCGTGGTGCAGGCCGAAGACGAGCTGGCCTCGGTGGGCATGACGGTTGGCGCGGCCTGGGCAGGCGCGCGGGCCATGACCACCACGTCGGGTCCCGGCATCTCGCTGATGAGCGAATTCACGGGCTTGGCCTACTACGCGGAGATTCCCATCGTCATCTTCAACATTCAGCGCACCGGGCCCTCCACAGGCCTGCCAACGCGCACCATGCAGGCCGACATCCTGGCCACGGCGTTTCTTTCGCACGGCGACACCTCGCACCTCCTGCTGTTCCCCTATTCCGTGGAAGAGTGCTACCGCATGGCCATGGAGGCGTTCGATCTGGCCGAGCAGTTCCAGACTCCCGTGTTTGTGATGAGCGACCTGGACATCGGCATGAACAATTGGATGTCGGACCCGTTCATCTATCCGGACAAGCCCATCAATCGCGGCAAGGTACTCAACGCGGAAGAGCTGGAGAAGATCGGCAAGTTCGAGCGATACCGCGACGTGGACGGCGACGGCATTCCCTATCGCACGATACCGGGCACGCATCATCCGCTGGCCAGCTACTTCACGCGCGGCTCCGGCCACAACGAGAAGGCGCTCTACAGCGAGAAGCCCGAAGACTACAAGAACAACATGGACCGCATCAAGCGCAAGCATGAGACGGCCCGTGGCGTGATCTCGCCGCCGCTGCTGGAGTCCGACGCCAATGCCGAGATCGGCCTGATCGCCTTCGGCAGCACGCATTGGGCGATCATCGAGTCGCGCGACCAACTGCGCGATGAGCAGAACATCCCCACCGCGTATCTGCGCCTGCGGGCCTATCCGTTAAGCCCGGAGATCAAGGAATTTGTGAAGAAGTATAAGCGCGTCTACGTCGTCGAGCAGAACCGCGACGGACAGATGCGCGATCTGATTCGCTTGGAAGTCGGCAAGTACGCCGAAAAAGTTCGCAGCGTGCGGCACTATACAGGCTTCCCGATTGATGCCCGCACTATCACCGACGAAATTCTTGCACAGGAGATCGCAGGCTAATATGGCAACCACGGCACAACCTCCAGCACCAGCAGCAAAGCTCAACCGCATCGGCCTTGAGCTGGCCACGTACCGCGGCGGCAAGACCACGCTATGCGCCGGCTGCGGCCACAACGTCATTACCGAACGCATCATCGAATCGTTCTGGGAGATGGGCGTCGATCCCTATCAAGTGGTCAAGCTCAGCGGCATCGGTTGCTCGAGCAAGGCGCCCGCTTATTTCCTGAGCAGCTCGCATGGCTTCAACGCGGTCCACGGGCGCATGCCTTCGGTGGCGACGGGCACGATGCTGGCGAACAAAACGCTGAAGGCCATCGGCATCTCCGGCGACGGCGACACGGCGTCGATCGGCATGGGCCAATTTGTTCACCTGATGCGCCGCAATGTGCCGCTGATCTATGTCATCGAAGACAACGGCGTTTATGGTTTGACGAAGGGACAGTTCTCCGCCACCGCTGATAGGGGCTCACGTCAGAAGAACGGCGTGATCAATGATCTGCCGGCCATCGACACCTGCGTGATGGCCATCGAGCTGGGCGCAACGCTGGTGGCGCGTTCGTTTTCCGGCGACAAGAAGCAGCTTTCGGCCATCATGAAGGCGGCCATCGCCCATCAGGGCACCTCGATGCTGGACATCATTTCCCCCTGCGTAACCTTCAACGATCATCAGGGCTCCACCAAGAGCTACGAATACATGAAGGATCACGACGAGCCGCTGCACGAAATCGACTTTGTGCCGTTCTTCCAAAACATCGAAGTGAATTACGATCCAGGGGAGACCCAGGACGTGCAGATGCACGACGGCTCCATGCTGCGCCTGCGCAAGCTCGACAACGCCAGCTACGACGCCACCAACAAGAACGCCGCGCTGCGCGCCATCGAAGAAGCCCATTCACGCGGCGAAGTGCTCACCGGCGTACTCTACGTGAACCCCAAGGGCGAGAACTTCCACGATCTGCTCAATCTGGTGGATCAGCCGTTGGCCACGCTGCCGCTCTCGATCACGCGTCCGCCCAAGTCGGCGCTGGACGAGATCATGGAAGAGTTGCGGTAAAACTGGCTGGAAAAATTTTAGCCGAAATATCCATTAGGCCCCCAACATTAAGGGGGCCTTTTTTGCCAGATTCAGATAAAGTCTGTTAGCCTGTTGGCAATTCTTCATCCAGGCTGGGGAGCATTTCCAGGATGAAAAAGTTTTGTGGGTTGATAGTTGATCAAGAGTAATTACATCTAGTCAGAACGGGGAAAATACAAATGAAGAACATTCGATCACACGTGCGCGTGTGCGCAATCGGAGTTTGCTTGCTGGCCATTCCCATTTACATCGCGGCCCGCTCGGGAGGACCACCTTCCGGCGTAACCGGGGGATTTGGAGAGGGCAATTGTACGCAATGCCACCGGACGAATCCTCTAAATACCGGGACGGGTTCGATAGTCATCACGGGACCAGCTACTTACCTGCCGGGAACAACCTATCCGATTCGTGTAACAGTTGCCAACCCCAACCCGGAGTCGCAACGCTGGGGATTCGAGTTGAGCACACGGAACCAGTCAGGGCAGCAGGCTGGAAGACTCCTTCCGGGAGGGGATGGCTATACTCAACTGCTTCCGGAATTGAATGGAATTCAGTATATCTCCCACACGGAAGTTGGCACACGGTTTGGAACACCCGCGGGAGTGAATTTTGATTTTCTGTGGCAGTCGCCTGCGTCTGCGGATGGTGCTTTGCAATTCCACGCCGCAGGCAATACCGCCAATGGAAGCACGAATAATACCGGCGATTTCATCTACACAACTTCATTCAGCCCATCGCCCCGGACCGCGCCCATACCGGTGCCGGTGCTGCCGGCAAATGGAGTGGTTAATGGCGCCAGCTTTGCCCCCGGCACAGTGGCGGTTGCGCCGGGCTCCATCGTGGCCGTATTCGGCTCGAATCTTTCGGACGGAGGCACGCTGCTTTCCTCCGCCTTCGATGCTAACGGGCGGCAGGTCACCGGTCTATTGGGAGCACGCGCCACCGTTGGCGGAGTTGCGGCTCCGATGTTCTATACGACTGGAGGACAATTGGGAATTCAGATTCCCACGGAGGTTTCCGGAACCAGCACAACGATTCAGATCTCCGTCGGCGGTGAGACCAGTGCAACGCGCACCATCGCACTTGAGCCAGCCGCTCCCGGAATTTTTACGACCAATAGCCAGGGAAGCGGTCAGGGCGTGATTGTGCTGGCAACGGGCGGAGGAATCGCGGCGGCGGTGGGATCAATTAGCGGGGTTACGTCGCGGCCCGCGCGCCCGGGCGAGGACATCACGATATTCGCTACCGGCTTGGGGCAAACCAATCCGGTTGTGCCCACCGGGGCAAGGCCCACGACACTGACTCGAACGGTCGCCACTCCCACGGTAATGATCGACGGCATGGCCGCGGATGTTTCGTTTTCCGGGCTATCGGATTGCTGTGTGGGACTGAACCAAATCAACGTGCGCGTGCCCGCCAATACGCGCACCGGCAACACTATTCCGGTGGTGCTTACCATCAGCGGGAAGCAGAGCAATTCCGTCACCATAGCAGTCGGGAACTAAACTCGACAGTCATCAGTCATGCGGTGCAGAACCTTTGCACCGCAATTTTTTTGTCCCAAGGAAGTGATTGGAACTAGAAACTCCACAGACGCGTGTACTTGACCGTCATACTCCAATCGTTCAATGAGCGGCGGCGGTCGCGGACATCGTTATAGACCACGTAAATGTCGCTCAGCGGGCGGTAGATGAAGCGGTAGCGAAGGTTCGAGCTGATGGTATCCGTCTCGCTGTTGTATTGGACGAAGGAGTTCAAAAACATTCTGGCGCTGAAGGAATAGTCCGCGCGGAAGCCAAGCAGATTGGTGACGAACGCGCCTTCGGGCAGGTCGATATCATTGCGCTCCAGGCTGACGATGGTGGAGAGGCGGTAGGTGGGCCGGTACTGTGCGCTGGCGGTGATCTCGGTGCGGTCGCCGCTGTAGAAGCGGGCCCAGACGTATTCCAGCTTGCCGGAGAGCGGTTTGCTGGTGTCGGAGAAGAACCAGGCTTTGGACTCATTGAAATGGTAGTCGCGGGCGGGCAGGATCACGGCGCGGCTGACTTCGAATGGCTGCCGCAGCCGCTCGAAATTTTGCTCATAGTGCGCGCCGAAATCGCT
This sequence comes from Acidobacteriota bacterium, assembly GCA_009691245.1. Lineage (NCBI taxonomy): Bacteria > Pseudomonadati > Acidobacteriota > Acidobacteriota bacterium. Next base: position 18,946 of record SHUM01000009.1, read on the forward strand.
GCCGTCCTGAAAATTCAAGCGCACCTGGGAGAGCATGTACTTCGTTTCGGTGCCGCCTTCACCGAACAGGATGTGTTGGGTCAGATTGGAGACGAACACATCGCGCACGTAGCGGCCGATCCGAGACTGCGTATTGAGACGCGGCTTGAGCTCAAGAAAATTTCGCAGGTTGCGGCGGTCGCGTCGCCGCACAAAGCCCATCTCGGGATTGAAGTTTCGTCCGATGTCCACCACGCTACCAGAGGCTCGGAAGATGTTGGTGTTGTAGTCAACTTCGGCCTTGCCCAGACGATTGTCGCCTTCGCGTTCGGGAGTCCATGTCTGCGCCAGAGCGCCGCTGAAGCGCAGTGTGTTGCGGAGGAACAGCAGGTTGCCATCCGCGCCCAGCGCACGGTTGTGGTCCTGATCCAAGCCGGAGCGGCGGTTGAGAAACATTAGGCCCACATCGGAATTCTGAAAAACATTCCGACGCAGCCGCGCCACGCTGAAGTTGGTTGCCGGGACGGCAGCGTCCGAGCGCGTCTGCATGTTGAGCAGGCCGAGGTAATATTCACCCGCCCGTCCCGTGAGCCGCGCGCCGCCCAGGATGGGAACCGGCTGGCCACCAGCGAGTCCAATCGTCCGGCTGTGAAATAAGAGAGCTTCCTCGTTGGTCAGCGAACCGAATTGAAAGATGCCCGCGTTCTCCAGGAAGAATTCGCGTTTTTCCGCGAAGAAGAGCGGGAAGCGCGTCAGGTTCACCTGCTGCGTGTCCGCTTCCACATGAGAGAAGTCGGTGTTGACGGTTAGATCGAGGCTCAGGCCCGGCGTGAGGCCGTACTTGAGGTCCACGCCGCCATCGGGGTCGAATTTCGTCTTTTCGTCTCTCGATGCGAAGCGCGTTACGCCAGCCAGCGCGAAGGGTTTCACATAGAAGTTGCGGCCCGGCTCGACGTTTTCGATGCCGCGCAGCTCGCCCGCCATGGCGATGCCGCTGATGCCGGTGTGCCGCCGGGGGAGCGGCGACCAGAAGCTTACTTCATTGCGCCGGCGAATGCGCCGGACAAATTGCGCACCCCACACCTGCTCTTTCTGCCGGCTGAAGCGAAGCGTGTTGAAGGGAATGGCCATCTCCACGGTGTAGCCATCGTCGGTGAATTGGCCCTCCGAGTACCACACGCCATCCCAATTCACGTTCTGGTTGCGGCCCTCGCTGAAGAACTGGATGTCGCGCTGATTGCCCAGCACGGTGGCGCCCAGATAGTAGCCGTTGCGGTCGTCGTTGAAGGTATCCAGGATGACGGCGATGTAGTCCTGTTCCTGAATGTCGAAGTCATGGCCCAGATCATTGATGATGACGCCGTTCTTGGTGCGGTCGTGGCACCAAGCCGCCACGTAAAGAAATTCCTTGTCGTACAGGACGCGGAACTCCGTCTTCTCCGTGGGGGGCTGTCCTTCTTCGGGTTCCTTCTGAACCAACCCCGTGATGAGTTCCGCCGTCTGCCACGCGGGTTCATCTGGCTTGCCGTCGATGGTGATTTTGGCGTCGGTGAAGCGGGCATGGGTAATCAGCTTGCCGTTCGAGCTGGTGGCGTCGGGGGCTTGCGGGCGGAGCGGCGCAGGCAGGGCGATCAACAGCAATGCGACTGGAAGCAGCAACCTGCCCATTGATTCCGTTCGATGGTTCTCTGCATTGCGGATGGATTTGCAACAGCCCCTTGCGGCATGAAGTTGGGGAAGTTCGCTCAAGAATGAAACCAGCCTCTCAAAAACTGACCAGCCTCTCAAAAACTAAATAGGTGCGTGTACTTGATCGTGAGGCTGCTGTCGGCAAGCTCGCGGCGGCGGTCGCGCACATCATTATATACGACGTAGATGTCGCTCAACGGACGGTGAATGAAGCGGAAGCGGATGTTCGAGTTGATCGAGTCCGTCTCGTTGTTGTACTGGAAGAAAGTATTTAGGTACATCTTGGGATTGAATGACCAGTCAATGTGCGAGCCCACCAGATTGGTGGTGAACTCCCCGCGCGGCATCGTGATGTGATTTCGTTCGTAGTCTAAGGTAGCCCGCAGTCGGTATCCAGATCGGAGAATTGTGTTCAGGTTCCATGTCTGAATGGTGCCGTCGTAAAAATTGCCCCATCCATACAATACGAGACCGGAGATGGGCTTGCTCTGGTCGGAATGGTAGCCAATGGCAGTCTGACTGTATGGAAAATCACCGGAAAGGACGGGAACGGCAAAGGGTAGATCAAAAGGCCGAGTCAGTCTTTCAAACCTTCTCTCATGCTGGACGACTAATACGCTGCCATCCTGAAACTCAAGATTGAAAGGCATCAAGAGACTTTTTGTTTCAGTGCGGCCATCCGAAAGGACAACATACTCGGAGGTAACCAGCGGCACCCAGTCGCGCACCCACTTGCCGAGCTTGGAGTCGGCGTTCTGACGGATGCGCCATTCAAACTCGTTGCGCGCGATGCGCCGCCCGCGCCGCTGGACAAAGCCCATGCGCGGATTGAAGTTCGCTCCGATGTCCAAATACGAGCTGAAGAAGCGGATTTCGTTGTTCTGATACTCGCCTTCAATTTTCTTGATCCAGTCATCGCCTTTCAGATTGGGTGAATCGGTGCGGGCGGCCAGCGTGCTGAGGCGCAGATCGGTGCGGAAGAAAACCAGGTTCTGGTCCACGCCAAAGGCGTGGTTCGTGTCATTCGGCAGGCTCGATTGCCTGTTCAGAAAGATCGCGCCGACATCCGAAGCGCCGAGAATGTTCTGCCGCACGCGCGCAACAGAAAAGTTTGTTGCGGGTATATTGCGCTCTGAACGCGTCTGCATGTTCAGCAGACCGATGGAGGTGTTGCCTTGCCGTCCGCTGAGGCGCGCGCCACCGAAGATGGGAATGGGCTGACCGCTTTCGAGTCCAATAGTGCGTGAGTGGAACAGTAGCGCCTCATTGCGCCGCAGCGCGCCGAACTGGAAGATGCCGGAGTTCTCGAGGAAGAACTCGCGCTTCTCGGGGAAGAACAGCGGGAAGCGTGTGAGGTTCACCTGCTGCGTGTCGGACTCGACGTGCGAGAAATCCGTGTTGCCGGTTACGTCCAGCACCATGCCGGGCGTGATGCCGTATTTAATGTCCAAGCCGCCGTCAAAGTCGCCATCGGCCTTTTTCCCGCGCGAGGCCAGCCGCTCCACGCCCGCAATGGCGTAGGGCTTGATCTGCAGGCTGTGGCCGGGTTGCACATCCTCAATGCCGCGCAGTTCGCCGGCGTAGGACAACGCGCGCGTCAGACTATAGCGCCGCGGCGGCATGGACCAGTAGGTACTCTCGTTGCGCCCCCTCATGCGGCGGTAGAAATGCACGCCCCAGGTCTGCTGCTGATCGCGATTGAAGCGCAGCGTCTTGAACGGAATGGCCATCTCGACCGTGTAGCCATCGGGGCCGCGCTGAGTTTCCGCATACCACACACCATCCCAATTGGTGTTGCTGGAGCGGCCTTCGTCAGAGACTTGCCTGTCGTGCTGGCTGCCGCCGGGGGAAGTGGCAAAGTAGTAGCCGCTGTGGCCGTCGTTGAAGGTGTCGAGCAGCAGGGTGAAGTAGTCCTGGTTGAGCGTGTCGAAGTCGCGGCGAATATCGTTGTTGACGATTTTGCTCGGCGTGCGGTCGTGGCAGATGGCCGAGACATAGAGGAAGTCGTGATTGAACAGCACGCGGACTTCGGTCTTCTCGCTGGCCGGCTCGCCCTCGCGCGGGTCCTGTTGGAGAAAGTCGGCATTCACTTCAGCGGTCTGCCAAGCAGGCTCATCGAGCTGCCCATCAATTGTGATGATTGAATCGGTGAATATGGCGTTCGAGACGCGTCTTGATTTCGTGGCATCTGTTTGTCCAAACAGAACAGGGATCGTTCCGAGAGCCAGAAGGAAATACATTCCTCGGGCACCAATACGCCCGCCAATCATTGCAAGATTCATCAATACCCACTTTGTTTGCTTGTCTGGAAAAGTTCCAGGAAGTGGACATTTTATGATGAAACAACAGTCAGTGGATGAAAAAAGTGGCCTCGACTGGGTGATAGGGTAGGTAGCAAGTCGAGATGCATGAAAACCAGATGCCTTCAATTGTACGCAGATATTTGAAGCGGGGATTTGCCGTTGCATTAGACTGCCGCATTTACTCTGCTGGAGTGGAGTGTGGAGAATATACAAGCACGAAATGACCCGAAGTACGGATGAACATGCCGCCCAGCCTAGCTAAAACGAATTTGAATACTATTGTGGCGGCTGCAGCGCGCGATGGTTCCTCCATCGACATGCTCGACGCGGAAATTCTAAGTCGGGTTCTTGGAAATATCAATCTGCCGATTCTGGTCACGCAGAGCGATGGCCGAATAGTTTTGTGGAACCGGGCCATGGAAGTGTTAACCGGCAAGACTGGCGCGGATTTTTCTGAGTTTAACGCGGATCATATGTCGGTTGCGGGGCAAGCCGCCGCCGATCAGCAATTAGCCCGCAAGGCCCTGGAAACAGGCCAACCACAGACCCGACATTCTGAATGGCGCACTCACGATCAGACTGAGACGCCAGTAGAACTGCAATACTCCGTTCTTACTGGGAGCCGTGGGGAAACTTTGTTGCTGCTTCAGGCGCGTAACCTAAGCGAGCGACATAAGCTGGAATTGGAGCTGCTACAGTCGCAGAAAATGGAGTCCATTGGGCGGCTGGCGGGCGGAATCGCGCACGACTTCAACAATGCCCTCACCACCATACTGGGCCTAACCGAATCCATGATCAGCGGCCGCACCGCGCCGAACGCCGAGAGCCTCAGCGAAATTCGCCACGCCGCGCAGCACGCCGCTGACTTGACCAGTCAGATGCTCGCCTTCAGCCGTCGGCAGATTCTCCAGATGCGCAACATCCATCTGGAGTCGGTAGTGGAAAACCTTGGCAGAATGGTGGCTAGGTTGATTGGTGAGGATATCAATCTCGCCGTCACCGCCCAGGCACCGCTTCCTGCGATTCGCGGAGATCAGTCGCAAATCGAGCAGGTGTTGCTGAATCTTTGTCTCAATGCGCGTGATGCCATGCCCAAGGGGGGAAGTCTGCGTGTTGAGTTGCGAAACGTAACGCTTGACCCCGCATGGTGTTCCAAACGGTCGGGCTCAAGACCGGGAAATTTTGTGGCCCTATCTGTGAGCGATAGCGGCATGGGCATGGATGCGGAAACGTTGACGCGCATCTTCGAGCCGTTCTACACGAAGAAAGCGGTGGGCAAGGGAACAGGTCTTGGCCTATCGATGGTGTACGGAATCGTGGAGCAGCACGAAGGATTCATAGATGTGGAAAGCGCGATGGGAAAGGGCTCGACGTTCACAATATATTTCCCCGTGGCTTCCGCCGAATCGACTCCGCAGGCTGAGGTTGCCCGGACGGTTGCTCCGCCAGTCCAAAGTCGCGCGACGCTCATTCCTTCAATTGCTGCCGCCACAATCCTGGTGGTGGAAGACGAGAAAAGTGTCCGCAAGCTCTTTCTGGAATTGTTGCCGAAGCTGGGCCACCGCATTTACTCGGCGGCAGACGGCGATGAGGCGATCAAAGTGTTTGAGCGTTGGGCCGGCCAGATTGATCTGGTATTGCTCGACGCGATAATTCCCAAGACAGGCTCTGGCGAAGTATACGAATACATTCGACGGAAGAAGCCTGGTGTACGCTTCCTGTTTACCAGCGGATACAACGAGGTCTTTATCAATAAGAAGTTTGAGCTGGATCCCAATATGGTATTTCTGCGCAAGCCCTTCACCACCCAACAGTTGACGGATAAGATCAGCGCCGCGCTGGCTTAGCTAGCGGGGCAGCCGCTCTCCACGCATGGCAATTAAATCCTGCGATTCAAAGTAATGATCCAGCTTGTGCAAAATTTGATTCTTATTAGGGACGGCCTATCCAGAGTTTTGAATCTTGCTTCCGAATGTGTGCTGGCCAACAATTCAAAGGTAAGAACAAACGCGTAGTGAACCTGAAAATCTATGATTCCCATGGCCATTAAGACTGATATTCTCGCACAGCCTACTTTCGGAAATCCATCAATTGCGAACGAAAAACAGGCAAATAAGCTTTGCCATGACGTCAGCGGACCACTTACCTCGATCCTCATTAACTGTGAAATGATCCTGGAAGAGAATTGATCCGAGGAAATCCGTGCAAAGGCCGAAACAATTCTCTCGGAAGCGATGCACATCAATCAGTATCTCCGCGAATTCCGGCAGGACTAGACGGTCCTTGCATCCGCTTCCTCCTCCAATGTCCCAAAGACAACTAAAATGACCCACCTCATTAACCGATAAACTCTCTGAGGATTGGCATTGCTTCTGGTTTCGGGGAAGGTACACTTTCCCGCGTCCCTCGGCGCTGGTATTCTGAGCCCGCCGAGCATGCTCTGGAGCCAGCCCTCCGAGAGGTTGACAATTAGGTATGCATTCTCCGGCGGGAACATCACCTACTTCTGTTCTGATTATCAGTAACGACTCGGCCACAATTCAGTCTGCCTTGTCCAGTCTGCCAGCAGGTCATAACGCGGCAGTTGCTTACGACCTTACTTCTGCGCTGGCACAGCTGAATCACGCGGATTTCAACTTGGTCATCTGCGAGATTCGATTGCCGGAGTTATCAGGAATCAAGCTGCTGGAGCGAATCTCATCGGCTGCGCCTTTAGCTGGTGTCGTGATGATTTTCTCCTCGAGGGACTGGGCAGTATCCCTCGAAGCGATGCGGATGAGTGCTTGCGATTGCCTGGAAAAGCCTGACCGTGATGATAGCTGGAGTGTCCGACTGGCGGAAGTTTGCGCGACACGCCGCCGGGATGCAGATGAACGGGTGATCCAGCAGATGCTTCAAGTGACGTTAAAGGATCGCACGGAGCAACTCCACCGCGCTCTTGCTGAAGTTGAAAATAGCCGTCGCGACTCAGTGGAAACCTTGGTAATGGCTCTGGATAAACGGGAGAATGCCACTCACCTGCACTCGCTTCGCGTGCAGGCTTTTACGATGGTGCTGGCTGGCCATTGCGATTACAGCCCGGAAGATATGAAGGATTTATCTGACGGAGCGCTACTGCATGATATTGGGAAGATAGCGATTCCCGATTCGATTATCCTCAAGCCGGGTCCCCTGACAGCCGAGGAGACGCTGGTTATTAAGCAGCACCCAGCGCTTGGTTATCAGATATTGTCTCGCTTGCCGCACCTCGAAGCAGCGGCCGATCTGGCGCTAAAGCATCATGAGCGCATGGATGGCAAAGGCTATCCGTTCGGTTTGCGTGGGTCGGAAATTCCACTTAGCGTACGCATCTTCGCGGTCGCGGACGCGTTGGATGTAATTGTCAGCGGGAGATCATACTGTAAGCCCCGTTCCATTAATGCTGCGCGGGCTGAATTGCTGCGCTGCGCAGGGCCACAGTTCGATCCGGATATTGTGGATGTTTTCCTGAGTATTCCCGGAGACACCTGGTCTGCCGTGCAAGACGAAGTCGTCGCACGATTTCCTTTCAATGAGCTACCGCTAACAGCCTAGCGGCAGTGATGTCTGCGTTGCTGCAATCCATTTTTTTAGTTAGCACACCACAATACACCACGACGCGGCCCGATACTCCTTTGTCGCGCTCTGACCACTTTCGTCGCGTGAAGCCGCCGTTCCCCGAATGGCACATTAATAGATCTCGAAGCGAGAGTGTATTTACTCTGCTCCGTACCGATGCCTACACTTGTTCTGAATCATTTTGTGATAGTTCGTGTGCCCTTGAACCATTTGATTCTGGGAGCATTCACCAGAGGGATGGTAGATCGTTTTCGCCAACCATGTCACAGGTCAGACAGAAACCGGAAGGATTTGCCAATCAACGAATTCTCCTCGTTGAAGATGACGCCGAACTGCGCCACTCCCTGGGACTTGTGCTGAGTCAGCTTTCGTCTGAAGTGGAGGCTGTGCCGGACGGTGAGGCCGCAATTGCCCGCCTGCGCAACTCCATATTCGACGTGCTAATCACTGACCTGCGTCTTCCCGGCTTCTCGGGCGAAGAGGTTATCACCCAGGCGAAAGCCATCTATCCCGACTTGATTGTCATAGTGGTTACCGGCCACGCCGATATCGGAAGCGCAGTACGTATGATGAAGCTGGGCGCCGCGGACTACATCCAGAAGCCATTTCTAAAGGAAGAGTTGGTTCTCCGGCTCAAGAAAGCCGTTGAGGATCGCCGTCTGCGCTGGGATTCTCGCGCTCTGGAAGAAAAGAGCCGCAAGAGTTCGCTTACGCAACTGATCGGTGACGGCCCAGCTTTTAGCCGCGTTAAAGAGTTAATCATGAGTGTCGCGCCAAAGCGCAGCACCGTGCTGCTGGTTGGTGAAACGGGCACAGGGAAGGAACTAGTCGCACGGGCCATTCATCAGAACAGCCAGCGCAAGGATTACCCCATGGTCTCAGTCAACTGCGGCGCGATACCGGGTAACCTCATGGAAGATGAGTTTTTTGGCCATGAAAATGGCTCTTTCACCGATGCGCATCAGTTGCGCATGGGCCGGTTTGAGCAGGCCAACCGCGGCACATTGTTTCTTGACGAAATTGGCACGATGCCTGTCGATCTTCAGGGTAAGCTTCTGAGGGTATTGCAAGAGCGCGAGTGCCAGCGCATCGGCGGCAGCCAGACCATCAAGCTGGATGTTCGATTCATCGCCGCGACGAATATCAATATAGAAGCGAAGGTGCGTGATGGAGCATTCCGCGAGGATCTCTATTACCGCCTGAATGTATTCCCGATTTTCCTTCCGTCGTTGCGAGAGAGGCGCGAGGATATTCCGCTCCTTTCGCTGCATTTGCTCGAAAAAATTGCGGTCATCGAGGGACTCGCGACGAAACAGATTTCGCAGGACGCTCTAAAATTTCTAATGGCCTACGATTGGCCCGGAAACGTTCGTCAGCTTGAAAATGTGCTGGAGATGGCCATCATCCTGGCCGGGGATCGTGACTATCTGTTGCCTGACGATCTTCCTCCCCTTTGCCGTTCCGGAGTAGCCGACGATCCCATCCCCCGTATCGAAGTGCCTCCCGAAGGCGTCGATCTGAATCAGCTGGTATCGCAATATGAACGCGCGCTGATCGAAGAGGGTCTACGGCTCTCGAATGGCCGCCGCACCCAGGCCGCCATATTGCTGGGTCTCAAGCGGACCACGTTGCTGGAAAAGATGAAACGCTTCGAGCAGCACGCAGTTAATGCGTAATAGGCTGTGGCCGGGGTTAAGCCACTCGCAATCGTTGGAATTTGTCGCCAGCCACCAGCCATTCCTAAAAAAGCCCGGGCAGGCCGTCGATGCTGACGGCATTGTGCTGTCGGCAATATTCAGCTACTCCATCTGCGCCCCGCTTCTCAGCGGCGGTCAGTAGTTGGTGGCGATGTGCTTCAAAGCGGAATAGCGGCACCGCAAAGCCGCAGGAGTCGGCGATGCGATCCAGCTCCACCCGAATGATCGACCGTGTGCCGGGGTATGCGGGGAATAGCGCCCGTAACCGCGGGAACTCGGAGTGAGCCTGGTCGGTGGACACACCCTTGCCATAAAGGCGGACGATCCGCGGTGGGCCGTCGAATGCACAAAGCATTATCGTAATGCGCCCGTTTTGGCGGAGATGCGCGACGGTCTCGATCCCGCTGCCGTAGAGGTCCAGGTAGGCCAGTGATTTTGGGCCGAGGATGCGCAGTGAGTCATGCCCTTTGGGTGAGACATTAATGTGTCCTTCAGTCCCAGTGGGGGCCGTCGCCACAAAGAACAATTTTTGCGCCTCGATAAACTGCTTCAGGTCGTCGCTCATTTCCGCGTGAGTCTTTCCCATAGTTCTCCTTCGTTCGACATCACCTTGAACGGCAATCAATTTTGAATGCCGAGTAAGTTCTCAACAGTATGATCCAGTCCAAGATTTTAGATCAACCCGGAATAGGGACTTTCGGTCCTAATTCACGAATCGTCCTATTGCAACCTGCAAAACTGTCGTAACCTTGATTTTGATTAATAGGATTGCTCATTCGTTGCACAGGGCGGTTACTGAGAGTTGCGTCCGCCGAAAGAGCGCCACCGTCGGAAAATAAACTTGCGCATTCTACACATTGATACCGGCATGGGCTGGCGCGGCGGACAGCAGCAGGTTTTATGGCTGCTGGAGGGAGCGCAGGTTCGCAGCCTGGATCAAGTTCTCCTGGTTCCGGAGGGCTCGGAACTGGCCCGTCGGGCCGCGCCATTGCAGCGTGTCGGGCGCGATCTCTCGGGATTGGAGATGGTCCACCTGTCTTCCTCTTCCGGAAGAATCCTCTCGATCGATAATGCCAGACGAGTTCGAGAGGCGGCGCACGGGGTCGATCTGATCCACGCTCACGACGCGCACGCACACACCTTGGCGTGGGCCGCTCAAAAAATGACAAATGGGAAATTCCCGCCAGTCGTGGTTGCTCGGCGAGTGGCGTTTCCCATTCGTCTCCTGGGCCGCTGGAAGAATCGGCAGCCAGCCTGGTTCATTGCCGTCTCAGAATTCGTCCGAAGGCAGATAGTGGCATCGGGTATCCCACCCAGCCGCGCGCGCGTGATATACGATGGAGTCCGCGTTCCTTCAGAACTGCCGAGGCGAATTGAACGCCTGCAGCGGCGAAGGGAACTGGGCATTACAGACGACAATTTTGTGCTTGGTGCGCTATCCAGCCTCTCGCCAGAGAAGTTGTTGGACGAGACAGTGCAGCTTCTAAGTGTGATGCCGTCTAATGTTCGCTTTGTTCTGGGCATTCCCGCGTCTCAAGCGAGTTCTCCGGAAGCCGTGCGGATTAAACGGCTGGCCGAGGAGAGTGGGTGCGGTACCCGATATCAGTTGCTGGGAGTTGCATCCAATGCAGACAGACTGCTGCAATCCCTCGATGCCTTTGTATATTTGAGCAAGTCGGAAGGGCTGGGATCGGCCATCTTGCTGGCCATGGCGCATGGGCTGCCGGTAGTAGCAAGCCGCGTGGGCGGCATTCCGGAGATTGTCCAGCATCAGCGCACAGGACTGCTGGTGGACCCCGATGCGGATGGTTGGATCCGCCCGCTTGTCGCAGCTGTTGAGCGGCTTCAGGAGTCAGCCGAGATGCGTCATCGCTATGGCACATCGGGGCGGGAGTTCGTTCTGGAATATGCGACCAGTGATAAGATGGTGGCCCGGACCGTGACATTGTACGAAGAAATTCTTGCTTGCGGCTTGGCAGAAAGCGGACAGGTTTGATCGTGATTCCCGCCCTCGCATTCCTCTACGGAGCCATCATTGGAAGCTTCCTTAATGTTTGCATCCTCCGGCTTCCGCAGGGTGAAAGCGTAGTCTCGCCTCGTTCGCGCTGTCCGCGCTGTAAGAACGCCATCGCTCCCTATGACAACATTCCAATCATCAGTTGGTTAATTCTTGGTGGCCGCTGCCGTGGTTGCCGGGAACCCATCTCGCCTCTTTATCCCATGGTGGAATTTGCCAGCGGTGTGCTGTTTTTTGTGGCTGTCCTGCGGTATGGACTATCGTGGGAATTTGCCAAGATGGCCGTGTTCAGCGCCCTTCTGGTGGTTCTTGTTATAACGGATTGGCGGGAGCGCATTCTTCCGGACAAGGTTAATTTCCCGGGGATAGCCATAGGGGTTCTATTCAGCCTGGTGGTGCCGGTAGGCGACGGTGCCGGAGCCTTTCTCGTTCGCATGTCAGGAATAGAGCGGTTGCCCGTTGCGGCTATCTCTTTGCTCGATGCGCTGCTCGGCGCACTGGCTGGCGGAGGGCTACTTTACCTGATCGGCGAACTTTATTACCTGCTTCGGCATCAAGAGGGCATGGGGTTTGGCGACGTTAAAATGATGGCCATGGTAGGCATATTTCTCGGGCCGAAATTGACTTTATTCACAATCTTCATGGCGTCAGTTATGGGAGCCTTGGCGGGCGGCCTGTTCTTGCTGGTTTCCCAAAAAGAGTCGAACTACGAACTGCCGTTCGGCACTTTTCTGGGATTTTCCGCATGGGTAGCCCCCTATTGGGGAATTCGTGTTCTGGATTGGTACCTTGGCCTCTTCCGCTAGTCCATTGCTCCGCTCGATGTTCCGGATTCGGTAATGTATAGGCAGTATCCTTGGACTCCGCCTATCTTGATTTACGCCGATTTCGGGGAGTACACTCGGCTTAGAAGAGTCTTTATCGGCAAAGGCTAGGAGGTATGCATGATTACAAATACCAGTGGGACATTCCGAGTGGGGGCTGGGCTGGTCCTGTCCTGTATTTTATTGTCAATGACCGGGGACGCCCAATCACTGGCTGAGCTATCCCGGCAAGTACGGGCCAAGAAGAAAGCCGCTGCCGCTAAAGAGTACACGAATGATAATATTCCAGCAATGATACTCGGCTCCACGCCAGAGGGTGCCAGCGCAGATTCGGCCAAGCCCGGAGAGCCGCAGTCCGCCGCAACAGCAGAAAAGAAGCCCGAGGAGGTTGAAAAGGAGTATCGCGATAAAGCCGCCAAGCTGAAGGAAGCTCTTGCTTACGAGGAGCGGCGTCTCGATGTTCTGCAGCGGGAGTTGAACCTTACGCAGCAGCAGTACTATTCCGATCCCAATGTCGCCTTGCGCGAACAGAATAGCCGCGCCGATATCAATAAGAGAACCGAAGAAATTAATCAGCAGAAAGTTGCTGTGGAGAAGGCGAAACAGGCATTCGCCGATCTGGAAGAAGAATTGAAGACGAAGAATTTGCCAATTGGCTGGGCCCGCTAACGCTTCGATGCGTCGCGGCTTTTGATTACGCTCTGGCCCATGCTATTAAAAGCGTGGGCCTTTTGTATTTCAGCGAAAATTCCCTTTCCTGCCTCGGCTACTTTGTTCCTCGATAAATGAAAGCCACGCCACCCGTTAGTTTGTGCTCCTGTACATCACGGAAGCTCGATTCGCGCATCCACTCCGTAAATATATGAGGGGCGGGGAAATGGTCCACGGAGCGGGGCAGGTAAGTGTAAGATTTTTTCGATCCGGATATCCAGCCGCCGACGCGCGGCAGCACATGATGAAAGTAAAAAGAGTAGAAGGGCTTCATGATCCCGCGTGGTTCGGAGAATTCGAGGATGCCCGCTTCGCCGCCCGGGCGCAGGACCCGATGTATCTCCTGTAAACCTGCGCGGTAGTTGACCAGATTGCGAAAGCCAAAAGAACAGACCAGCACGTCGAATGAATTATCGGCGAACGGGAGTTGCAAGGCGTCGGCCTCTGAGACCAATGGCGGCAAAGATCTCTGGCGCAGCTTGTCGCTGGCTCGCGTGATCATGGGATGGGAGAAATCGCTGCAATAGATCGCCGCCGCTCCCTGAGCGGCCAGCGAAAGCGCCTGATCGCCAGTGCCGCAGCAGAGGTCCAGTGCTCGCATGTTCGGTTGCTTTATCCGGGCACGCAGCTGGCGTGAGAGTACGCGGCGCCAGTAACGATCCATCTGAAATGAGAGTAAATGGTTTAGTAGGTCATAGCGTCCCGCGATACCCGTGAACATCGCACGGACATATTGTGACGCGGCTTTCTCTTCGTTAATGCCGGTGGGTCTTGTCCCTGGGGCGGAGCTGGATGGAGGGGTGGCTTTGCTGCTCGTCACTTGCCAGTCCTTTTGCGCTGCTTCGCTCCCGTGGCCGAAGTAACTTCTTTCGATCCGCGTGGAGGAGGCTGGACCGTCTCGAACGGCGCGGTTGCCATAATGGATTCCAGCGCGTGGATCGCTTTGCTGGCGGCGATTCCGCCCACCACCACGACTTCACCGATGCCGCGCGGCAAGACGAAGTGAATTTTCCCGTCGCGGACTTTTTTATCCACTCCGAGGCTGCGTTCAATCGCTTCCATCGAGATACGGCCAAGCGAAGGAACCGGTCCGTAGGACGTAATCAACGCGGAGATGCGCTTGGCTGCGGATTCCGATAGTAGCTTTTCATCCACGGCCAACTTCGTGGCCGCCAGCATTCCCCAACCTACGGCTTCGCCGTGCAAGAATCGCTTATAGCCGGTGGCCGCTTCGATGGCATGCCCGACCGTGTGCCCGAAATTCAGGACGCGGCGCAGGTCGCCCTCTTTTTCATCCTGGCTGACGATGCGGCCTTTGAACCCAGCGCAGGCGTGAATCACATGGCGCAGCGCGGCGGGATTGCCGCCCATCACGCTCACCCGCGCGACCTGCAGGAATTCAAATAAGGCAGGATCGCCGATCACGGCGGTCTTCACTGCCTCAAATAAACCGGCGCGCAGTTCGCGCTCGGGTAGTGTTTTCAAAACCAGCGGATCACAAAGGACCATTTTAGGTTGGTAGAAAGTGCCGACGAGATTCTTGCCGATTTCGAGATTCGCCCCCGTCTTGCCGCCGATGGAGCTATCGACCATGGCTAACATGGTGGTGGGAATCTGTACGCAGTCGATGCCACGCAGATAGATCGACGCGGCGAAGCCGCCCATGTCGCCGGCCACGCCGCCGCCGAAGGCGAGCAGCAGGCTGGAGCGCTCCGCGCCTAGCGCGGCAAGCTGTTCGAGAATCTTCTCTACCGTGGACAGCCGCTTGTGTCGCTCTCCAGAAGGGATGCGGATCACGCCCGGCTCCAGCGGTTTCAGGCCGTTCAGCAGCGTCTTGCCCCACAACTGCCAAACAGTTTCATCGGCCAGTATGAATATTTTCCGGCGTTGTGCCAGCGTCCCCAGGGCAACGCCGACGCGGCTTATCAAGCCTTCTTCAATGCGAATGGTGTAGGAGGCTCCCGGCACATGGACGGATATCTGCGAGGAGGCCGATGAAATTTCGTGGTTCATTTGATTATTATCGCATGGGATGAGGGTGCGAATAGCCGGGCAGATCGAAGGCGGGAATTACTTTTTCACATCAAGAGTAGTCAGGGTGTCCAACACCACCTCGCCGACCACCTGCAGGCTGCGCGGGCTGAGTTTGTCGAGCGCATCCTTCTCAGTGTGCCAGTAAGCATTGTTGGGGCCATAGCTGAAGTCGATCAGATCAACGGAGGGGACGCCGATATCCAGGAACGGCTGGTGATCATCTTCAATAGGAAATTTGTTTTGCGTAAAGTGCTTCGAGTGGCCAAGGCTCTTGGCGGTTGCCCAGACATGATCACTCAGCCAGCCCGTGGAACTGGACTCCTTGACTATGTCGAGGTCGGCGTCGCCGATCAAATCCAGAAGGATAAATGCGCCGATGCGCTTGGCCGTGCCGTCGGCCTTCCAGCGCGCCGCTAGATGGCGGCTGCCAACCAGCGCTTCGTCCTCGTCCCAATCCCAGGGGATGGACTCTTCGCCATCGAAGAATACCAGGCGGACCTCGTGGCTGAAAGATTTTCTGGCCAACAACGGCGCCAGCGCCAGCAGCAGGCCGCTGCTCGATCCGCCGTCATTGGCGCCCACGAATGAGAAGTCCTTCGTGCGTTTGGTGTCGTAGTGCGAGGCGATGACGAATATCCGATCCGTGCGACCGGGGATGCGGCCAATGATGTTGTTCATGGGCAGTGGACCGATTGATGAATCGGCGGTGAAGGAATTGCTCTCGACCGCCACGCCAGCGGACTTCAAGCTGGAGATGATGTACTGCTGCATCTGCTGGTGGGCGTCGGAGCCAGAGGGTCGCGGCCCGAAGCCGACCAGCTTTTCCGTGTGCGCCATGGCCGACTTGCCGAGGGTGTCATTCTGCGCCACCGACAACGCGCCCCAACCGACTAACACGGCAATCCCCGCAGCGGCAACCATCCAGGCGATTTGCCTGAAGAAATGATTGTTCCTGGACCTGGGGGGCTGTGATTTACGGGTCATGCTCTAACTCATTTCCTCGCGTTGTTTGCGCAGCCGGACGACGATGTAGGACATTCCGATGCCCAGGAAGTATAGCCCTGTCAGCGGCGCCGCGAAGAGCATCATTGTCGGCACATCTGGGGTGGGTGTAATGATCGCGGATACCAGGAAGATCAGCAACAGGGCGTAGCGGAAATTGCGCAATAGAAAACCCGGCGTAACCACTCGAAGCAGCGTGAGAAAAAGGATTAGCATCGGCAGCTCGAAGACTAGCGCCAAGCCGAGAATAATCATGATGGCCAGGCTGAAGTATTCGTTTACTGTAATCATGGCTTGGAACTGCTTGGAAAAATCCAACAGGAAGTACAGCGTTGATGGAAACGCGATGTAGTATGCGAAGGCCGCGCCGGCAACGAACAGACCTGTGCAGAGAAAGATGAACGGGAATACGTAGCGCCGCTCTTTGGGATAAAGTCCTGGAGCGATGAATCCCCAAACCTGATAAAGCAAGAATGGGGAAGCCAGGAACAGTCCCATGAAAAATGCCAATTGCACGTATAGCGTGAAGACCCCGGTGGGATTGGTGTATACGAGCTTATCGGGCATGCCTAGGTCACGCATGGTGGAGGTAATGGGCCAGGCGAGCGCGGCATAGATTTCATTGCGGAATGTCCAACTGATGAAGAATCCCACGACTACAGCGATTACAGAATAGATGATGCGGCTGCGCAACTCCTCGAGGTGGCCAAGGAAGGTCATTTTGCCCGGCTCTTCGGGTTCGCTACCGGACTCCCCCCTGTCATTTCCTGAGCCGTCTCCACGCCCGCCGCTGCCATGCACCAGAGCGCCGTTGCTGCCGGAGGACTCCTCCAGCACATGGGCCTCGGCGTCCCAGCCTTCGAATTCCTGTTCAACGGCCTGCTCGGTGACAGCGGACGAGGGCTCTCCCACCAACGAACCAGAGTTCGCCTCGCTGCTGGGAGTACTGCAATCTGGATCAGGATTTAACGGGGTGTTGGACGAGCCATCCAATGTCGGCATCGATTCTCCGGCACTAGACCTTGGGAACTTCTTCTGCGGCGGCGGTAAGGGCATTTCCTGCGGACGTCGCTGCCTGCTTCACATCCTCAATGGCTGACTTGATGGACTGCTGCGGAATTTCAGCGCTCTCTATCTCGCGTTCGATGGTGTTCTTCAGGTCAGAGGAGGCGCGGCGGAACTCCGATATGCCCTTGCCCAGGGACTTGCCCAACTCCGGCAAGCGCTTTGGCCCAAAAATGAGCAGGGCCACCACGAAAATCACAATCATCTCTGGGAATCCGATATTGCCCATGGCCAAAATCCTCTCTTGCTGATGCCACACTAATGGAGAGTATACCCCCCCTATCGTGGCGATTCAAGCGGTGCAACCCAGAAAGAACCCTCTGTTGCAGGAAACCTTTGGTTGCCAGTCCTGCATCTAGTGATATGTGTGCAGTTGCTCGGGAGCAAAGAGTGCCCAGGGATTGGACACAGTGTGAGGCAAGGTCGGCTCAACTTAAGTCATATTGGTTTGAGTGTCGCCGACCCACCTAAAAACTTCAAAAGAATGTCCGTGCTATAATCTGGCGAAGTTTCGATAAGCCAGTAGCGGCCCCAATGCGGCAGATATATGCTTGGCATGGGGACCGGGGTTCCCCCCCCCCGCAAGCGCCACGGACCGGAGGCATTTATATGGAAAATGAAGTACCAGTTCAGGTTGTAATGAGAGGCCGTCGCGCCCTGCCCACCTTGGCTATTGGAATTACCTTGGCCATCGGCATATTGGTCGGCACGCTAGTCTCGCGCGGCGTGCGGGCGGCGCAGAAGTCTTCTGGTGGCACCGACGCGGCTCAGATTGAGTTGCCTTCGCCCGTTCAGTTGTCCACTGTTTTCTCGAAAATATCCAAGGAAATCGCGCCAGCAGTGGTTAACATCAACACCGAATCGTCGCTGCGGACGACCAGCCAGCGGGGCGGTCAGTCTCCTTTCGGCCAGCAGGGTCCGCAGGGGGGCGATCAGCAGGATATGTTCGAGCGGTTCTTCAATTTCGGTCCTTTTGGAGCTGAGCCGCCCGACATGAAACAGCGCAGCTTGGGCTCAGGTGTGATCATTGATCCCAAGGGCTACATCATGACGAATCACCATGTGGTGAACAAGGCGGACAAGATCAAGGTGAAGATTCTTGACGATCCCAAGGTCTATGACGCGAAGATTGTTGGATCGGATCAGGAAACCGACATTGCTGTTATCAAGATCGAGGCCGACAGGCCCTTGAAGTTCGCCAAGGTTGGAAACTCCAACGGCATGAACGTCGGCGATTGGGTCCTTGCCATCGGCAGCCCATTCGGTCTGGATGAGACCGTTACCGCCGGCATCGTCAGCGCCAAAGGCCGCGATATCGGCTCCAGTCAGTTCCAGAAGTTCATTCAAACCGATGCGGCTATTAACCCCGGCAACAGCGGTGGACCACTTGTGAATATGGCCGGCGAAGTCATCGGCATCAACACCGCCATCGCCACCGGTACGGGCAGCTATGCGGGCGTGGGATTCGCGCAGCCTTCGAACGTGGCCATCACGGTCTACAATCAAATCGTGAAGAGCGGTAAAGTAACGCGCGGCTCTCTCGGTGTTTCCTTCCAGAGCAACGACCAGAGCCCTGTGCTGCTGCGTTCGCTGGGAGCTTCCCACGGCGTAGTGGTTACCATGGTGCAGCCGGGTGGGCCTGCGGAAAAGGCCGGGATGAAGCAAGGCGACGTCATCCTCTCCATTGGAGGACATGATGTGAAGGATGGCGATGACCTTGTTGCCACCGTTGCCGATACACCCGTGGGCGAGTCTGTGAATGTTCAGATCATGCGCGATCGCAAGGAGCAAACTCTGAAGGTTGCGATCGGGGATCGCGTGAAAGTCTTTGCGGACCGGCTCGGCACTGGCGAAGCGGAAGGCGCAAGCAGTGAGGAAGGCGCGCCGGCGAAATTCGGCATTTCCATCCAGAACTTGACGCCGGAGACCGCTGGCCGCATGGGCCTCGGCGACGCCAAGGGCGTGCTGGTAACCGTCGTGGAGCCGGACAGCTTCGCCGACGAGGTGGGCCTGTTACGTGGCGACGTGATCCTGTCCGTCAACCATCAGGATGTGAACAAGGTGGACGACCTTCTTAACATCCAGAAGTCCCTGGGCGCGAAGGCGGATGTAGTGTTCCTGATCAAACGGGTTGCCGGAGGGCAGGCCAGCACCCATTATTTGGCTGGAACCCTGCCGTAAACCCGTAACCAAATTCGTGCCGGAATCGATTCCGGGCAGAGAGGACTTCCTTTCTGCCCGGATTTGTTTTATTCTCGCCATCGAGGTGCCATGAGAATCTGGACACTTGTGGTTGTGAAATCTATATTGGTCTCCCTGTTCCTGGTCTTTGTGGTCCAGCCCAATGCCGCGTTTGCTCAGAACCCCAGGAAATCCACTAAGAGGTCTGTCACCCCAACCAAGCCCGCCGCACCCAAAGCTAAGCCAACGAAAAAACGGCCACTGCGGCGCACCGTTCGACGGCGTGTTGTTACCCCAGCCAATCAACGCATGCCCACCAAAGCGCGTTATGCGGAGATACAACAGGCACTCGCTGATGCCGGATACTTTTCCGGCGAGGCAAGTGGGGTCTGGCAGAAGGAAAGCATTGAGGCAATGAAAGCCTTTCAAGACTCCCAGGGATTCGAGCCGACCGGCAAGATTGATGCCCGGAGTCTGATCAAGCTGGGTATGGGGCCTGCCTACGGAAGCGCCGCGACGAATGAATCTGAAGGTGGCGAGGAGCGGGAACCAGGTTAAGCGGCCCTGGTCCAACCGTACCCTACTTAAATTACCTGTTGAGCAGGCACTCTTTCCCGCAATTTGACAGATCGTGAAAGCGAAAAATGTTGCTCACCAATATTCCTGCTCTTGATGGCTCCCTAAAAACAGACGAGGCAACCCGGCAGGCGTTTTCCATGGACCTTTGCCGCAATGTGCAACGAGTACCCTTGGCGGTGTTGCAGCCTGCCTCGGGGAGCGATGTGGTGAAGATCGTCCGCTATGCCAATGAGTGCAACCTGAAGGTAGCCGTGCGCGGGCAGGCGCATTCCCGCTGGGGACAGACGCTCGCGCAGGACGGCATCGTCATCGACTCCAGCACCTTGAATATGGTCTCGGTGTCCGATGCGGGAGTGGCCGAGGCGCAGACTGGCGCTTATTGGAATGATGTGGTCCAGCCAAGTCTCGCGCGTGGCTTGGTTCCGCCCACGCTCGGTACTTGCCTGAAGTTGTCTGTCGGAGGCGTTCTCAACGTAGGCGGGTACAGCAATAGCTCGCACCTCCACGGCGGCATCGTGGACAATGTATTGGAACTTGAAGTGGTAACTGGTGACGGCAGACTTCTCGAATGCTCGGCGCGGCACAACCCGGAATTATTCGAGATGACCCTCGGCGGCATGGGGAATGTCGCCGTCATGGTGCGCGCCAAGATCAGGCTCATGCCCGCGCCGGAACAGGTCGTTCGCCAGGACCTTTTCTACGATGACCTCGCCGCCTTCGTGACTGACGCCAGCCACTTGGCGCGCAGCCAACTATTTGATCACTTGAATTCGCGCGCGACCCGCCGGAGCGATGGCTGCTGGGTGTACTCGATCAACGTCGGCAAGTTTTATCACCGTGGCCAGGAGCCGGAATGGACCATCCTGCCGGAGGGGTTGGCCCGTAAAGAGAATTTGTCGTTCTCGTTCCGGTCCGAGCCGCTGCGGGCCGCGTTTGTAGATTATTTGGATAGGGAAGTGGGCAAGAATTCCGCTGATCTGGAATCCCGCCGCACGAATCCGCGGCGCGAGCCCTCCATAGCGATGATCTTCCCGGCATCGGCCACCAAGGAATTCATGGAGTATTTGGCCGCCACCCCAGCGGACATGGGCGCACTAGCCGACTTTCAATTAAACGCCTACAATGTTCGCCTGCACCAGCGTCCGCTTTACAAGTTCCCCGACGAGGATGTCGCCTTCGGCTTCTGGCTCTATCCGCGCAACGTTGCGCTGGACGATGACGCGGCTTTTCAGAATGCCCTGGAGGTGAATCAGCGCATGTTGGAGCGCATGCGCGCAGTGGGCGGCAAGGCCTACCTCCCTTACGCGCCGTATCAAACAGCGCAGGAGTGGCAGGAGCACTACGGATCGGAAGTGTGGAAGCGGTTGCAGGTGGCCATGCAGGCCTATGATCCGAACCGAGTGCTTGGTCCATCTCTGGGCGCTTTCGATTAGGGATTAACTACGTAATCTGGCATGCAACAAATATGCATACCGCACCGCCGCGGTAGCAGACAATTTCCGTATTCTTCAACCTCGCCTCGCGGTAGAATCCTTTGACGGGTGGCAGGCGGTGGATGTCGATTATATTGGCGGTTTGCATTGCGCCAAGAGAGAACTACTTCGCAAGAGAGGGACACATGAAAGCCAAACTTATAGTAGCGATGCTTAGCCTCGCCGCGCTTGCAGGAATTTCGTGCTCCCGTCCGCCTGAAGCGGCCACCGAGATTGTCATTGGCGAATACGGGTCGCTGACCGGCACTACGGCGACCTTCGGCAAATCCACCAAGAACGGCATTGATTTGGCAATCGATGAAATCAATAAGCAGGGTGGCGTTCTCGGCAAACAGATCCGTGTAGTTGTTGAGGATGATCAAGGCAAGCCCGAAGAGGCGCAGACTGTGGTCACTAAGCTGATCACGCGCGATCGCGTTGTCGCCATTCTCGGCGAGGTGGCGTCCTCGCGCACTCTGGCCGCCGCGCCTGTTGCTCAGCAAAACAGGATTCCGATGATCACCCCATCCTCCACCAATCCCCGAGTTACCCAGATTGGCGATTACATTTTCCGCACCTGCTTCATTGACCCGTTTCAGGGGTTCGTGATGGCCAAGTTTGCCAGTACCACATTGAAGGTCAAGAATGTCGCCATTCTGCGCGACATCAAGAACGATTACTCGGTTGGCCTTGCTGATGTGTTTGTTGAGAATTTCACCAAGATGGGGGGCCTGATCGTCTCCGATTTGAGCTACAGCGAAGGAGACACGGATTTCGGTGCTCAGCTCACCGCGATGAAGGCTAAAAAGCCAGAAGCCATCTTCATCCCTGGATATTACACTGAGGTCGGATTGATCGCCCGGCAAGCTCAGAAGCTGGGTATAACCATCCCCATGCTCGGTGGAGACGGCTGGGATTCGCCGAAGCTGTGGGAGATCGGTGGCGAAGCGCTCAACGGTTCTTATTATTCCAACCATACTTCCATGGACGATCCTAGTCCGGTCATTCAGAAGTTTGTTGCTGATTACAAAGCGCGTTTTAATGAGTTGCCGGATTCGCTGGGCGCGAACGCCTACGATTCAGCCCGTATCCTGGTCGATGCCATTCGCCGCGCCGGCACCACTGAGTCGGCAAAACTGCGCGATGCTCTGGCCCAGACGAAAGACTTTCCCGGAATTGCCGGCCCCATCACCATTGATGCCAACCGCAACGCGGTGAAACCGGCTGTCATCCTTCGCGTCAACAACGGGAAGCTGGATTTCGTTGAGAGAGTTACCCCGTAAGCCTCTGTGTTATGACGGCCAGTGAGGGCGCCGCCACTCCCTTGCGGCTGGCCTGTGCCTGCGTAACCTCCGCCGTGGGTACTGTGGCTTCCTCCCGCATTCCAAATTGGGTACCATAGCCGCTGGATAGTCTTCCCCAAAAGGCGCGGGCAAGTTAAGCTGAACAGCATGGCCACTTTTCTGCAGCAGTTGATCAATGGCATCTCGCAGGGCAGCGCCTATGCGCTGATTGCACTCGGCTACACGATGGTCTACGGAGTGCTTCGGCTGATCAATTTCGCCCATGGCGACGTCTACATGTTCGGCGCTTACATGGGTTTTTATCTGGCCAATAATAAGTGGATTCAGTCGAACGTTGGAACCTCAACGGCCGGCGCTGTCGTGGTGATGGTGGGCGCGATGGCGCTTTCGGCGGGATTGGGTATAGTCATCGAGCGGTTCGCATATCGCCCCGGGCGAAGCGGCGCGCGCTTCACGCTGGCGTTTTGGCTCGGAATCGTTGGTGCCGGGATCGGGCATCTCGTCCGCCCCAACCTTTTTTCGCTCGCCGTCGGCGCGGGCGTCGGCATTTTTCTCGGAGTAATTCTTGAGCAAGCCGGCCTGAAACCGGTGCGACAAAACTCGCGTCTCTCGCTGCTGATAATCGCCATCGGAGTTTCGCTGGTCATGGAAAATGGTGGCCAGCAGGTATTCGGAGTCGACCCCAAATTTTTCCCGCAGATCATTTCCACCACGCTCTGGCATGTAGGAGAGCTGACCATCGATAGCCAGAAGGTGATCGTGCTGGCTGTCTCAATTCTATTGATGATCCTGCTGAACCTGTTTGTGAAGTACACCAAGACGGGCAAGGCCATGCGCGCCGTGTCTTTCAATTTGGATGCCGCCAGGTTGATGGGTATCAATACGGATCGCATCATTGCGCTGACCTTTGCGATCGGCTCGGCGCTGGCCGCCGCCGGAGGCATTCTTGTCTCGCTGTTGTATCCGAAAATCGATCCATTGATGGGCATCATGCCCGGCCTCAAGGCTTTTGTCGCGGCGGTGCTGGGAGGAATCGGCAACATCACCGGTGCCATGCTGGGCGGATTGATCGTGGGCATGGCCGAGGTTATGGCCGTTGGCTACGGACAATCCACTTACCGGGATGCCATCGCCTTCATCATTCTCATCTTGATATTGCTGCTGAAGCCCGCCGGAATTATGGGTAAGGGCGTGGTGGAAAAAGTATGAGGAAGTGGGTCTACTGGTTGGTCGCCATCGCCGCCCTGGCGGGCTTGCAAGCCAGCTTGAAAGGCCTGATTGGGGCCTACAACTACCAGATCGTCATCCTCGTCGGCATCAACATTATTCTCGCCGTCAGCCTGAATTTGATCAATGGAGTAACCGGCCAGTTTTCTATTGGCCACGCCGGATTTTACGCCGTCGGCGCGTATGCCTCCGCCGCAGTGGTCTTCTATGGCGGCCCCTCGATTCGCGCCGCAATCGCCTTCTTGCCGGCGATGGCGCAGGACGGCGTGCTGTTGCTGCTCGGGTCTTTCGCCGCTGCCGTCGTTGCTGGACTAGCCGGCTTGGCCGTGGGCATACCCTCGCTGCGTTTGCGAGGAGACTACTTGGCCATTGTCACTTTGGGATTTGGTGAGATCATTCGCGTGCTCATCCTGAACCTCGACTTCATCGGTGGCTCACGGGGCTTTTCAGGCATCCCGCAACTCAGCAATTTCTTCTGGGTATACCTTGCTGTTCTGATTACCATCATCTCCATACACAATCTAGTGCATTCCAGTTACGGCCGCGCCTTCGTTTCAGTTCGTGACGATGAGATTGCCGCCGAGGCCATGGGCGTTGATACCACGCGCATCAAAGTGATGTCGTTCGTCATCAGTTCCATGTTCGCGGGGATCGCCGGAAGCCTGTTCGGCCATTACACCATGTACCTGCATCCCAACTCGTTTCTGTTCACTACGTCATTCAACATCATCATCATGATTGTCATCGGGGGCCTCGGCAGCATTGAAGGCGCGGTGCTGGGAGCGATTCTCATCACCATCATCCTGGAAGTATTCCGCGAATTCGGAGCGATGCGCTTGGTCAACTTTTCAATCTTGCTGGTCTTGATCATGTTGTATCGGCCCCAGGGGTTGCTGGGCACATGGACCGTATTCAAGAAGAAGGGCAGCGCTGCTCCGGCGAATTAGACTATGGGCATTCTGGACATCAAGGCCTGCACGAAACGGTTCGGCGGACTGGTCGCCGTCAAGGACCTGAACATGTCCCTTCAGCCGGGCGACCTCTATGGCCTGATCGGGCCGAATGGTGCGGGCAAGACCACGATCTTCAATTTGATCACGGGCGTCTACGCGCCCGACGAAGGCTCCATCGTGCTCGATGGGATGGCGATCCATAGGCGGAAGCCCTCCGCCATCGCGCGGTTGGGGATGTCGCGGACATTCCAGAACATCCGCTTGTTTCAGAGCATGACCGTTCTCGAAAATGTGAAGCTCGCCCGGCACATGCGGAAAAGGCAGGGATTGCTGGATGCGATCGTGCGCACCGATCAGTTGAAAGAGGAAGAGAAAGAAGTCGAGCACGATGCCTTCGAGCTGCTGAAGATATTTAATCTCGACGCGCGGGCGCATGAGCTGGCTCGCAACCTCCCCTACGGCTCGCAGCGGCGCCTGGAGATCACTCGCGCGCTGGCGACCAAACCCAAAGTGTTGCTGCTCGATGAGCCGGCGGCGGGCATGAATCCGCAGGAAGCGCGCGAGCTGATGCGATTGATCCAGTGGAGCCGCGACCAGTTCCAGATTACGATCCTGCTGGTCGAGCACAACATGCAGGTGGTGATGGGCGTGTGCGAGAAAATCCAGGTGGTCGATTACGGCGAAACCATCGCGCTCGGCAGTCCGCGGGAAATTCAGGACGATCCGAAGGTGATCGAAGCCTACCTTGGGGGAGCCTAATGCCGCACCAAATGTCCGATGTGATGCTGGAATTGAAAAATGTTTCTAGCGGCTACGGCGCTATTGAGGCGCTGAAGTCAGTGAACCTGCGCATCGAGCAGGGGGAGATCGTTACCCTAATCGGGGCCAACGGCGCCGGCAAATCCACCACGCTGCGCAGCATCACCGGGCTTGTCCCGCCCGTCTCCGGCGACATCCTGTTTGAAGGCCGGCGGCTGAACGATCTACCCACTCACAAAATAGTCGCGCTCGGCATCTCGATGGCCCCGGAGGGCCGCGCGATTTTTGCCAATCTCACTGTCGCGGAAAACCTGGAGTTGGGCGCATACCTACAGCACGATCAAGCCCAGAACGAAAGGCAGTTGGATCGAGTTCTCACCCTGTTTCCGCGCCTGGCGGAACGGCGGAAGCAACAGGGTGGAACTTTGAGTGGAGGCGAGCAGCAGATGCTGGCCATCGGGCGCGCGCTAATGTCGCGCCCGCGTCTGCTGCTGCTCGACGAGCCGTCGCTAGGTCTGGCGCCGCTGCTGGTGCATACAATATTTGCCGCGATTGACGCCATCAATAAAGAGGGCACCACCATCCTGCTGGTGGAGCAGAACGCCAACGCCGCGCTGAAGCATTCGCATCGCGCCTACGTGCTGGAGACCGGCTGCATCGTCATGGAAGGCCCATCCCAACAATTGGCCAGCGATCCGCGCGTAAGAGAAGCCTACCTCGGCGAGAAATGAGAGCGGCTTGCCGATTTAATCCGCAATTCGGAATCGTCCTTCTTGATCTTGAGCAAGTGAGGTAAATTAAGGGCCATGAAACGACATACAACTGCGCTGTTTCTGATGCTTACATTGCTGGCGGCGGGAGCGTCACTCGCCCAGCAAGCCGCGCCGCACCATTTCGTACATGTTCCGGAAAAGCTCGCTTGGAAAGACGCGCCCGCCTCGCTGCCCAAGGGCGCGCAAGTGGCGGTGCTGCGCGGCGACCCCGCGCAGGCCGGACTGTTCACCATGCGCCTGAAATTTCCCGCTGGGTATATCGTCTCGCCCCACTGGCACACCGCCGACGAACACGTCACGGTGATCTCCGGTGTGCTCTACATAGGCGCGGGGGAAAAGTACAGTGAACGTGAAGTGGAAGCCATCCGCCCCGGCACGCTGATGGTGATGCCTGCCACGCACCGCCACTTCGCGCACTTCCGCGAAGAAACCGTCCTGCAACTGCACGGCCTGGGACCCTGGGTGGTGAACTACATCAGCCCCGCCGACGACCCGCGAAACATGATGCAGCCGAGGAAAGAAACGCCCTCAGTTGCATTACAAAAATAGATGTACGATAATGTATATACAACCCGGACGATCGCGGAATGCGCATAGAGTGGGATGAGCAAAAGGAGCGCAATAACTGGCGGAAGCACCGGGTTCACTTCGATGTGGCTGCGCGCGTCTTCGACGATCATCACGCGGTAACCGCGCACGACCGGGTTGTGGATGGAGAGGTGCGCCGGCAGACCATCGGTGTGGTTCCCATCTCGACGGGTGGGGCCATGATGCTGCTGGTTGCGCACACCGCAGAGGATGAGGAAGACAACGAGGTGGTCCGGCTCATCTCAGCGCGCAAGGCCGATGCCTACGAAAGGAAGACTTATGAATCAGCGCAGACGAAATAGGACAGTGAAGGACCATGACCGTGAACTCACGGCGTTGATGCGCATGAAGGATGAGGACATCGATTACAGCGATATCCCCCGGATAAAGGACTGGAGCAAGGCGGTAGTGGGAAAGTTCTACCGGCCGGTGAAAAAATCCGTTAGTATTCGCGTGGATGCCGACGTGCTGGCCTGGCTGAAATCGCAAGGCACGGGCTACCAGACCCGCATCAACAGCCTGCTGCGTCAGGCCATGGAGCATCCCACCCGCCGCTGATCCGACCTGCCCGTAAAAAAATAAGCGTGGGGAAAGCATGGCCGTGCGCATCCACATCATTGGCGGGCCGGGAAGCGGAAAGACATTCGCGGCACGGCAACTCTCACGCCGCTTTGGTGTACCAGCATACGATCTGGATGACTTGTTTTGGAATTCTTCGGTGCAATCCTATGGATTGCGGGCTTCCGAGGCTGGCCGGGAAGCTAAACTCACGGCCATCCTTCAGCAGCCGGATTGGATTGTTGAAGGCGTTTATTACAGTTGGCTTCGTCCCAGCTTCGAAAGGGCGCAAATTATTTTCGCGTTGCGCCCTAACGTATTATTGCGCGATTATCGCATCCTGAAACGGTTTGTCGGTAGGAAACTGTGGATGGTATCCACGAAGCGTGAAGGAGTTCTCGACCTCTTGCGGCTTCTTTCATGGAACCACCGCTACGATGCAGACAATCTTGCCCCGGCTATAGCTTTCATTGATGGACTGCAGCGTGAGGTTGTGACCGTCGAATCTCCCAGTGAAATTCTCGATCAGGCCGATGCCATTTCCAGCATCGATCAAGCTGAGGTAAAGTAGGGAACTATGAGTGCAGCCCCAATCCTGATTGTTGCTTTGTGCGTGCTGGCCATTGGCTACCGCTATTACAGCGCGTTTCTGGCCGCCAAGGTGGCCGTGCTGGATGACTCGCGCGTTACGCCCGCGCATCGGCTGAACGATGGGCATAATTACCATCCCACGCACAAGTGGGTGCTGTTCGGGCATCACTTCGCGGCCATCTCCGGCGCGGGGCCGCTGGTGGGGCCGGTGCTGGCGGCGCAGTTTGGCTATCTGCCGGGATTAATCTGGCTGGTGGTGGGGGTGGTGCTGGCCGGGGCGGTGCAAGACTTCCTGGTGCTGGCGGCCTCCACGCGCCGCAATGGACGGTCGCTGGCGGAGATTGCTCGCGAGGAGATTGGTCCGCTGGCAGGTGGCACGGCGGCCGTCGCCATTTTGTTCATCATATTCTGCGCGCTGGCCGGGTTGGGATTAGTTGTGGTGAAGGCTCTCGGCGGCGAAACCTTCGTCAAGCCTGACGGCACGGTCCTGCAGATCGCGGGCAGTTCCTGGGGAACCTTCACTATTTTTTGCACGGTACCCATCGCGCTCTTCGTGGGTCTCTACATGTACCGGCTACGCAAGGGGCATGTGGCGGAAGCCTCTGCCATCGGAGCGGTTCTGGTTCTGATTGCGACTTGGGCGGGCAGCTACATTCCCGGCTCGGTGCTCGCACCTTATTTCGACATGACCCAGAAGGAAGTGATTCTGGCCATCATGGCGTATGGCTTTCTGGCGTCAGTGCTGCCGGTGTGGGTTCTTCTCTGTCCGCGCGACTACCTATCCAGCTTCCTTAAGATCGGGACGATTGCGCTGCTGGTGATTGGCGTCGTGGTCGTAAACCCCACCTTGAAGATGCCGGCCGTTACCGAGTTTGCCGCGGGCGGAGGCCCGGTGCTTCCCGGCAAGGTGTTCCCGTTTGTGTTCATCACCATCATGTGCGGGGCGATCAGCGGCTTCCACGCGCTGGTCTCCAGCGGGACGACGCCCAAGATGATCGGCAAGGAGTCGGATGCCCGCGTGATTGGTTACGGGGCGATGCTAATCGAGGGTTTGGTGGGCATCGTTTCCCTGATCGCCGCGTGCAGTCTGGCGCCGGGCGACTATTTCGCCATCAACACGGATTTGAAAGCCGCCCCGCGCTTCGAGCAGAAATTCGCGGAACTGGGCTATCAGCCTTCTCAACTGCAACACTACGAACAGCAAACAGGAGAGCAGCTTCAGGGCCGAGCTGGCGGTGCGGTCTCGCTGGCCGTGGGTATCTCTCAGGTATTTTCCAGTATGCCGATTTTTGAAGCGCTGGTCAGCTTCTGGTTCCACTTCGCCATCATGTTCGAGGCGTTGTTCATTCTCACCACCATCGATACAGGCACTCGAATAGCCAGATTTCTCATACAGGAGATGGGCGGCAAAGTCTGGCCGCAGTTTGGCAAGCAGGACTGGATTCCCGGGACCATTATCTCCTCTGGGCTGACGGTGATGGGCTGGGGGTATCTCATCTGGACGGGGAACGTGGATACTATTTGGCCTATGTTTGGAATTGCCAACCAGTTGCTCGCGGTGGTGGCCCTGTCAGTTGCCGGGACGGTGATGGTCAACGCTGGCCGCGCCCGCTACCTCTGGGTGGTCGTCGCGCCGATGCTTTTCGTAACCACCACCACCATGACCGCGGGCGTTCAACTCATCCAGCGGTTCTGGGCGCTTACCAGCTCCAGCGTCGCCGGGGAGCCGTTTAAGGGGTATCTGAATACCTTTTTGATCGTTGGCATGATGATCTGCGTGGCGATCATTCTCTGTGAGTCTTTCCGCCGGTGGATTGGCCCCCGAGTTCAATCTGGGATTGCTTCAACTACTCCCGCCCAGGATACAGCATGAATACCTTGCATAAAATGGGATTCCGTTTTTGGTATTCCTGTCCCGGCGTTACCTCAAATGGACTTTTCAAGTTTGTGGCCGGATTGCCGTAAAAATTCCGCGACGGTGCTGAGTACCGATGGAACCGGAATGCGCGGAGGCATCCACTTACCCCCCAAGTGTTCCTGGATGTCGTCTGCTGATAGCCTGTATCTAATTGATAATAAAAGATGTTATATCTCTGGTATTTTTACTTCGAAATAAAGAGTTGACCCACCTTTGCGGCCTAGGTTAACCTTTCGTAGTTCTAATTAATAGGTAGCAGCGAGCGCACACGACGGGTTTTGTACAGTGCCTCCCAAAGAGCCAGACTTTTTGATATTGACGGGGACGCATTGAACGCGGGATCGGCGATAATGAAGGCACCGTGCGCATTCCAGGTTTGAGTGATTGAATGAGAGCTAAATCACATTTTGCGCTGTTGAAACTCGCGCCCATGCTTGCCTTGGGGTTTGCCTTCGGCTGTAGTTCAGCTCCGAAGCGCGCCTACGTTCCACCGGCAGCTCCGCCGCCCAAGCCTGCGCCAATTATTGCCGCTACCCTGCCTGCTTCCAGGCTGCCGATCACCCTGAATTTCTCTGGAATTCCGGAGCAGCCTAGGTTTGATCCCATCCAGGATGTGATCGAAAAGGCGGAATCGGCCTTTGAGCGGGGCCGTAAGAGCTATGCAGCCGGACATTTGGAGACCGCCAAGTCGGAATTTAATATCGCCATCAACACTATTCTCCAATCGCCGGTTTCTGCGCGAGAAGACCGTAGGATTCAGACTGCTTTTGATTCTCTGGTTGATCGTATCCATAACTATGAGATGGACGCCCTGCGCGCAGGCGACGGATTTGCAGAGCCGGGATATATGCCTGCTCCCATTGATGAGCTCCAAAGCTTGACGTTTCAGGATGACGATCAGGGGTCGCAGGTGCTTAACGGTAACCCGAAGACTCCGTTGCGCTCGACTATGCCGCTGGTCATCAACAGTCAGGTTTCTGGGTACATCAACTATTTCACCAACGGCAAGGGTAGGTACACCCTCCAGGCGGCCATGCAGCGCTCAGGCCGTTTCCGGGACATGATCTTCCGTGTCTTTGACGAAGAGAAAGTACCTCGCGAGTTAATCTTCCTGGCCCAGGCTGAGTCTGGCTTTCAGCCCCGCGCGCGATCGGTGAAGGCCGCGATGGGCATGTGGCAGTTCATCTCCGGGACGGGCAAGCTTTATGGGTTGGAGCGGACTTGGTGGGAGGATGAACGACTGAATCCTGAGGAAGCCACGCGCGCCGCCGCCCGCCATCTTGGCGATCTGTATGATTCGCTCGGTGACTGGTATCTCGCGATGGCCGCGTACAATTGCGGCGAATTCTGCGTCTCCCGCGCGGTCGAGCGCACCGGCTACGCCGACTTCTGGGAACTGTCCCGGCGCAATGCGCTGCCCAAGGAAACGCGCAATTATGTGCCTCTGATCATCGCCTTGACGATTGTCGGCAGCAACCCGGAAAAATATGGGGTGAACGACATCATCTTCGAGCCTACTTGGGCATTTGATGTCGTGACGATTAATGAGCCGGTTGATCTTCGGCTGGTGGCAGAAATCGTGGGCTCCAACGTGGAGGAGATTCGAGAGTTGAATCCCAGCTTGCTTAGAAATACGACCCCCAAAGTTCCCGAGTTCCGCCTCCGCCTGCCGCTGGCCACCCGCGATATTTTCCTGAAGCGAGTCGCCATGATCCCACGGGAGAAGCGTGTTTTCTGGAGATGGCACACGGTTCGCCACGGCGAGACGCTTTCGGGCATCGCCAAGAAGTATAAAACTGCCGTGCAATCCATCGCGCAAATGAACAGTATCGATGCGGACGTCCCGCTGCGAGAAGCTGACGATCTCGTGATTCCTGTAGGCAATACTCGCCCGGAGCAGGAACCCACTGTCTCCCGGAGCGGAGCCAATAAGGGAAATAACGGGATCCATGTGGTCCGCCGGAATGAGTCCTTATCGCTGATTGCACGCCGCTATGGTATCTCCACCCAACAACTGAAGGATCTGAACAACATGGCGGATACTGTTATCCGCGTTGGGCAGCGATTGGTTGTGCGCGAAGTGGATGCGGGAGTCGAGAGAGAAGCGAATGGAACACTAGCGGCTTCCACAAACTCATCTGCGAAAGCTCCCGACTCTCCAGCAGAATCCACGCGCCGGATTGCTTCGACCGCCTCGAATGCGAGCGTTGAAACCACAGGCCGATTGGTTCATCGGGTGCAAAATGGAGAATCGCTTTGGCAGATCGCCAGCAGCTACAACACCACGGTTGAAGTCCTGAGAAAAAATAACAGGCACCTGAAAAAAAGTCTCCGGATTGGGGACCCTGTCTATATTCCTTCCGCGCGATAGGCTATCGTGTTTTTTCTAGCTTTGGTTACGGACGCTTTCCACCAAGATTTCCTTGTCAGACCCAGTGTCAAATTCAGGCAGTATCCGAAATTTCTGCGGGTGCGTTTGCTAATCGGTTCTCATTCCGAAAAGTTAATGACTATTAGGCCGCAGGCATATGCTGCGTAGACGAATAATAGTATGGAGAAAGTTTGATGCCCAAACGCGTACGTAAGGCGGTATTTCCAGCAGCGGGTCTTGGGACGCGTTTTCTGCCCGCCACCAAAGCGCAACCGAAAGAGATGCTGCCGTTGGTGGACAAGCCGATCATTCAATATGCGGTTGAAGAAGCCCTCGAGTCGGGTATCGAAACCATCATTATCGTAACCGGCCGGGGCAAGAATGCGATTGAAGATCACTTCGACGTTTCCTTTGAGCTTGAGAAAAACCTGGAAGCCAGAGGCAAGCATGACCTGCTCAAGCAGGTCCGCAGCATCTCCGATCTCATGCAAATCTGCTACGTTCGCCAAAAGGAAGCCCTCGGCCTGGGCCACGCGATTCTGATGGCGCGCGACCTGGTCGGTGACGAACCATTCGCGGTCCTGCTGGGCGACGATGTCATCGACGCGCCCACGCCGTGTCTCCGCCAGCTAATCGATGTGCATACGGAAACGAATGCCTCCGTAATCGCTATTCAACAAATTGCGTCCGAAAAGATTTCAAGCTACGGCGTCATCTCCGCCGCGCCGCTGCCTCATGCCAGTGGGCCTGACCGCCTGTTCAAAATTAATGATTTGGTCGAGAAGCCCCCCGCCGCGCAAGCTCCCTCCAATCTGGCGATTATCGGGCGCTATATTTTAGAACCACAAATCTTTGAAGCCCTGGCCACCACACCGGCTGGCGCTGGCGGTGAGATACAGCTCACGGATGCACTGCGAACCTTGCTTCGCAGCCATCCCATTTACGGCTATCGCTTCGAGGGCACCCGCTACGACACCGGCGACAAACTCGGCTTCCTCACCGCCACCGTCGAATTCGCCCTGCGCCGCCCCGACCTCGGCCCCGCATTCAGGGAATATCTAAAGTCCTTGCGCCTGACGTAACTGATTGCGACCGGCTTCGTTGGATTCCATCCTTTGGCATTCGATTTCACGAATTGGCTTCAGCGGTGGCGGGCCTCCAGAAGACTTGCCGCGTCCTCCTGAATCGCTTGAGGGATGCTGACCTGTTCGCCGACTTCAGGGACGATGCGAATGCGCAGCGTTTCCGTTTCGCGGTGCAGTCGCCTATCCAGCAGAACTCCGCCAATCACGCCGCCGAGTATGCCAACTGCTGCTCCTGTAACTACTCCCCTGATGCCATGTAACTCGCTGCCAATCCTTCCGCCGATCAGCATCCCGGATTGCCTCCCTGCATCCACTACGGCCCGTGAGACACCTGAGGATCCCCGCGATTTTTTTGAATAGAGCTCGATTTCCAAAATCGATTCTCGGGCAAATGTTCTTTTGCCCTTCGGGACGGCCTGCGGGTCCGATGTTTTCTTTACGTCTATTTCGAGTTCGCTGCCCCGGATGGCCACCGCGCGCCCTCGCACAAAGCTACCAGTTTTCAAAATGACTCCCATCTCTTTCCCCACCGAGGAAAGAATGCCGCTCCACGGCCGATACACGATGAGATCATCCTGTGCCCTGGCGGCGGTCGCCATTAGCCCTGAGGCCAATATAGTTACTGTGATAATCGTTTGGATTTTGTTCATGATTCAACGTCCTTTCCTAAATAGGTTCGTGCTCTCAAGATAGAGAATGCCGGTTTGCGGATTGTGCTGCCAGCGGGAGGATGACACTTTCTTCTCTGTCATAGCGGAACACCGGAGCTAGAATGATTGAGCGGTGGGACCGCAACGGGAGGCAGCCTGATTGGATATTCAAATTAACAGGCGGAGCGACGTGCCGGTACGCGAGCAGCTATCCGAGCAAGTGATCTACATGATTGTCACCGGGAGATGGAAGTCCGGTGCGCCGCTGCCCAGCGTGCGCGAATTGGCGCGGCGGCTGGGCATTCATCACAACACGGTCAGCGAGTCTTATTCAAAGCTAGTGGAGCGCGGATGGCTGGTCCGTCGGCGGGGAAGCCGTCTGCTGGTGCGCTCGGCTGAGATGGCCTCCGAGGTTCGCGCCAACGGCCTGGAGGAGTTGGTCAACGCGATGATCAGCTTCTCGCGGGAGCAGAAATGGAGTTTGCAGGAGTTGCGCACACGCTTGCTGGAC
This sequence comes from Acidobacteriota bacterium, assembly GCA_009691245.1. NCBI lineage: Bacteria > Pseudomonadati > Acidobacteriota > Acidobacteriota bacterium. The sequence continues at coordinate 53,384 of SHUM01000009.1, forward strand.
CGTCTGATGGTCGAGCCTGCCGACCACATCCTGATCGTCGAGCCGGAGGACGGGCTGCGCAAACTCCTACAGGCGGAACTAAAAGCCGCCTTGAAGATTCCCGTAAATAGTTGTTCGGTCGCAGAGTTGGCAGGACAACCGAATCTGCTCATTGGCGCGCAGGTGGCCGCTCCCAATTATCTGGCTAAAGACGTTAAGCCGCTGGTGCCTAAATCACGTCCGCTGGTGGAGTTGCGCTTCGGCACTATTGAACAGGCGCGCGGGCGGATTCTCCAACTCACTCAGCCCGCGCTGATCGCTATGATCTCCGTGAGCCCTGCCATTCTTATGATGGCCCGCAGTTTGTTTGCACCTGCCGAACGGCTGGGGCACACCCTGATGACGTACTCTTTCCCGATGGAGAATCCATCGGAACTGCGCGTTGTGGATTTGGTCATCTGTGATTCGCTGTCCTTCAAGCAAGTACGCAATCCCCGCGCCATCGAATTTCGAGTGATCTCCGAGGACTCCATCCAATCGCTATCAGCCGCGATGAAATAGATTGCTTGAACGGGTATTGTTTTGTGGCTTTAGATTACGAGGATGGTGCTGGCGGATTTTTCGATGGCCCGGCCGATGATGTGAGCGGGAGTACCGCTCTCTTGCAGCGCTGATTCCAGCGCCGCGGCATGTTGTGTGGCGACGGAGATCAGCAGGCCGCCGGAGGTTTGCGGGTCATAGAGAAGTGTTTCGATTTCAGGGCTGACGGATGCGCCGAGGGAAACTGCGCACGAAACAAACTCCTGATTGTTCTTTAGTCCACCCGGAACCGCGTCCAGCCGAATGGCATCGATCGCCCCGGGCAGCGCGTCTATTTTGGAATGGTCGATTTCCAAAGTTACATTGCTGGCCACGGCCATCTCTCGCGCGTGGCCGAGCAGGCCGAAGCCGGTGATGTCCGTGGCGGCGTGAACGGAATAGCCCGTGGCTTCTGAAAGCCGAATCGCGATTTCTCCCGCCGCGCGGTTCAGCGTGCTCATGGACTCAATGGCCGCCGCCGCCCAATCCGGCTGGGCTTGCTTGCGCTTTACAGCGGTCGAGATGACTCCAGTCCCAAGTTTCTTGGTGAGAATCAGAGCATCGCCCGGACGCGCCCCACCATTGGTCCAAATGTGATCCGGATGAACGGTGCCTGTAACCGAGTAGCCGAATTTAATCTCCTCATCGCGCACGCTATGCCCGCCGATTACGCTGCACCCAGCTTCCAGCATCTTGTCGAGGCCGCCGCGAAGTATCTGGCCCAGCACGTCCAGGTCGCCGCTTTCCGGATACGCGAGCACCGACAGCGCGGTGATGGGCTTGCCGCCCATCGCGTAAACATCGCTGAGCGAGTTGGCCGCCGCGATCTGCCCATAGGTGTAGGGGTCGTCGACAATCGGTGTGAAGAAATCGACAGTCAGGACTAGCGCCAGCGCATCGCTGAGGCGATACACTCCGGCGTCGTCGGCTTTGTCGAAGCCGATCAGCACGTTCTTGTCAGTCTGCCGGGGGAGCTTCCCCAGCACAGCGTCCAAAACCTTTGGACTCAATTTCGACGCTCAGCCGGCCGCTTTCACGGCGGCAGTCAAGCCAACTTTTTCTGCGCTCATATATGCCGATTGTAACAGGTCTCGTAAGGACTGTGATTGCCAACCATGCGCTGGCCCGCAGTCCTCGCGACTCACCTCGGGCGAGTTCCTGGCGCGGACTCTTGCCCGACTCCTGCCCGACTCCTGCCCGACTCCTGCTATGATATTTGTCTATGGCAGACAAGACTAGGATCACACCCCGCGCCGAGAATTTCGCGCGCTGGTACAAGGACGTAATCCAACAAGCCGAGTTGGCCGAGGCGGCCGAAGTGGTGAAGGGCTGCATGGTGATTCGTCCGCATGGCTACGCCATCTGGGAGCGCCTGCAGGCCGAGCTCGATAGCCGCTTCAAGGCCACGGGCCATCAGAACGCCTACTTCCCGCTGCTGATCCCCATGAGCTTCATCAAGAAAGAGGCCGAGCACGTGGAGGGCTTCGCGCCTGAACTGGCCGTCGTAACCATCGCCGGCGGCGAGACGCTGGAGGATCCCTACGTCATTCGCCCCACGTCGGAGACCATCATCGGCTACTTCTACGCCAAGTGGATTAAGAGTTGGCGCGATCTGCCGGTGTTGATCAATCAATGGGCTAACGTCGTCCGCTGGGAGCTGCGCACGCGCATGTTCCTGCGTACCACTGAGTTCCTCTGGCAGGAGGGCCACACCGCGCACGCCACGCAGCAGGAGGCCGAAGAGGAAGCGCGCCGCATGTTGGATGTTTACGCTGACGTCGCCGAGAACATCATGGCCATGCCCGTCATACGCGGGATCAAGTCCCAGGCCGAGCGCTTCGCCGGCGCCACGCGTTCGTTCTGTATTGAAGCAATGATGCAGAACGGCCTCGCGCTGCAAGCCGGGACCAGCCATGAACTCGGGCAGAACTTCGCCAAAGCCTTCGAAATTCGTTTTCAGAACAAGTCGGGCGAGCTGGAGTTCGCCTGGCAGACAAGCTGGGGTGTATCCACGCGTCTGCTGGGAGGCTTAATTATGAGCCACTCGGATGATCGCGGACTTGTGCTGCCACCGAAGTTAGCGCCAGTTCAGACGGTCATCATCCCCATCTATCGCAAGGACGAGGAGCGCAGCGCCGTCCTTGAAAAAGTTCAGCAGATTACTCTCGAGCTGCGAGCGGCGGGTGTCGCCGTTACCGCCGATGACCGCGAGGGCTACACGCCGGGGAATAAGTTTTTCCACTGGGAGCAACACGGAGTTCCGGTGGTGATTGAGCTGGGACCGCGTGACCTGGCAGCGGGCAACGTGGTGTTCCGCCGCCGCGACGCAGCGGAGAAGCAGACCGTTCCCGCCGACGGCCTGGCGGCCGTAGTGGTGCGCACGCTCGACCAGATGCAGACGGAGATGCTGGAGGCCGCCCGCAAACGCCGCGCGGACAACACCGTGCTGGCAGGAAGTCTGGAGGAAGTCCGCGCGATCCTTGAGTCAGCGACGGCGGAGAAGGGCGGCGGTAAGTTTGTGATGGCTCATCTGAAAGATGACAAAAGCTGCGACGCGCGCCTGAAGGAGTTCAAAGCCAGCGTGCGCTGCATTCCTCTGGAAGACCACTACGACGGCCCGGGTCCGTGCCTGATAACCGGCGAGACGGTGCCGCACCGCGTGGTCATCGCCAAATCCTATTAGGAGATATTTGGTGGACTTGCGAGGTGACTTTCCGGTCGCCTCGCGACCCGCAATCATTTCGATCCCATTGGGTTGCTGGCAGAGACAACTAGCTCAACTGTTTCCGCGACACGCGGGTTCGCTTGTGCGGAGGCGCAGCGATTCCGGCCCAGTGCCTTGGCGCGGTAGAGGGCTTCATCGGCTTGTACCAAAAGCGCCTGCCGGTCGAGGGGATTCGCGGAGTCCCACAGGGCATAGCCGATGCTGACGGTTACGGTAACCGACCCGAGGCGGGTGGCCATCTCCGGCGCGGCGATGGTGGCGCGCAGCCGCTCGGCGAGCATCGCCAGATGATCGATGGTGGGAGTTCGCGCGACGATCAGGAACTATTCGCCGCCATACCGTCCGGCGGCATCGTAACGCCGTAGGCATTGCGTAATGCGCAGGCCGACTTCGTGCAGCACCTCGTCGCCGACCAGGTGGCCGTGCGTGTCATTCACCGCCTTGAAATGATCGGCATCGGCGAGCAACACGCCGACGCAGGAATGTTCGCGCCGGGCAAAGTGAATCTCCGATTCCACAAACTCGATGATGGCCGTGCGGCTCCACAGGCCGGTGGGGGGTCGCGGCTGACCTGAAGCTGCAGCGCCTCCCTGGCCTTCACCAATTCATCCTGCAATTCAACGATGCGACAGCCCGAGCGCAGGCGGGCGGCCAGTTCGTTGGGGCTGAACGGCTTGGTGATGTAATCATCGGCACCGGCATTGAGACCATCGAGAATTTCCTGCTTTTGAAATTTGGCGGAGAGCAGGATCAGATAGGTGTAAGGCGTCGGGCGCAAGATGCGCAGACGGCGGCACACTTCCACGCCATCCATGCCGGGCATCATCCAGTCCAGCAAGGCGATGTTGGGCGCGCCGGGCGCTTGCAGGATTTCCCAGGCCTGCGCTCCATCTGTCGCGATGGTTACCGTGTAACCCCACTTCTCCAGAAACTTGACCAGAATGGTTCGGTTGGTGGCGTCGTCATCGGCGATCAGTATGTTCATCACCTGGCCTCCTGGATGGATTCGCCGCGCAGTTGTTCCAGACGGGTGTGCAGCCGCGCCAGGGAAATTTTCAACCGGGTCCACAGGGCCGCGGCGGAGTCCAGTGCGCCGGCGTGCCCCATGCTCTCCAGACTGGCCGCCAACTGATAGGCTTCCGCCGTTCCAAAAAGTCCCAGCGTGCCTTTCAGGGTATGCGCGGCGCGCTCCAGGGCGTGGTGATCCTGCTGGTCAATGGCGGCGCGGATGGCGGTGAGTTGCGCGGGATACTGGTCGCAGAAGACGTTCAAGGCTTCGCCAAACAGCTCCCAATCGTCGTCAAATTGAGCCATGATGGCTTCCCGCGTCGGGCCTTCTTCTTCGGCGTGGGAGGGGTGTGTGGCGTCTAACTCAAGGGCCGCATCCACAGCGTGCGCCGCGGATATCTTGGCGATGATCTCGTACAGATCGCCGGGCTTGAAGGGCTTGGCGAGGTAGCCGTCCATGCCCGCCGCCAGACAGCGCTCGCGGTCCTTCAACAAAGCATGAGCGGTCAATCCGATGATGGGTGTACGCAAACCAAGCCGCCCCTGTTTTTCGCGGATCAACTCCGTAGCCTGCAAGCCGTCCATCTCCGGCATCTGCACGTCCATCAGAATCAGATCGAAAGCGGCGAAGTCTTTCTTTTCCAGTTCCGCCAGGGCCTCCAGGCCGTTGGCTGCTACGGTGACGCGATGACCTTTCTTCTCGAGCATACGCAGGGCCACGGTCTGGTTGACGGGATTGTCCTCGACCAGCAAGATGGGCAGGCCTTTGCGGCGCTCGACTTCCGTCCGCTGGCTGGCGGCCTGCTGAACTTCAAGCGGCGGCGCCATCACGCGCTCGGTGGCCATGGCTCGCTCGATGCTCTCGCGCAGTTCCATCTGCCGGACCGGCTTCATCAAATAGTCATTGATTCCGGCCATGCGTGAGCGCACCGAATCACCGGGACGGCTGGCGGAGGTCAGCATGATCACGCGCGGGGATTGCAGGGCGGGATTGCCCAGTATCTTCTCGGCCAGCTCGAAGCCGTCCATGCGCGGCATGTTCACGTCCAGCAATACCAACTGGATGGGGGCGCCTCGGGACGCGGAGGCGCCCAAAATCTCCAGCGCCTGCGACCCGCTCTCGGCCATGGTGGCCGTCATGCCCCAGCGCGTGGTGATCTCCTGCAACAGATTCCGGTTGGTGCCATTGTCGTCCACGATCAGCACGGAGGTGCCGCTTAACAGGACGATCGAGTTATTGAGCTTCGGGGTGGGCTTGGGCAGCGCGCCGGCGGAGGCCAGCGGAAACTGCGCCGTGAAATGGAATGTGCTGCCGCGACCCTCTTGGCTCTCCACCCAGATATTGCCGCCGAGTAATTTCACCAGCTTCGCGCAGATCGCCAGGCCCAGGCCGGTGCCGCCATAGAGGCGCGTGGTGGATGTGTCGTCCTGCATAAACGCTTAAAAGATGGTGCCCTGTTTGGCGGCGGGAATGCCGATGCCGGTGTCGGAGACCACAAAGTGCAGTTCCGCACTCCCGGCGGGCGCCGCGCCATACATCTGACCAGAAATTTGAGACGACACCTGCACGACCACTTCACCGCGCTCGGTAAACTTGATGGCGTTGCCGATCAGATTAATCAGAATCTGACTCAGACGCGGGGCGTCGCCCAATAGCGTTTCCGGAAGATCGACCGGCATCTTCACGGCCAGCTCCAATTCCTTGGCATGTGCCTGAGCGGCCAATGTGCGGGCCGCTTGTTCCACCACGTCGCGCAGAGCAAACGGGGCCGAGTCGAGATCCATCTTGCCCGCTTCGATCTTCGAGAAATCGAGGATGTCGTTGAGTATGTTCAGCAGCGAGGTGCTGGCCGAGCGCACCGTGGTCAGGTATTCGCGCTGCTCGTTGTTCAGATCGGTGTCCAGCGCCAGCTCGGTCATGCCCATGATGGCGTTCATCGGGGTGCGAATCTCGTGGCTGGTATTGGCCAGGAAATCGCTCTTGGCGCGGCTGGCGGACTCGGCTTCGTCCAGGGCATGGCGCAACTCATCTTTGAGCACCGCATCGCGCTTCTGGGTGGCCTCCAGCTCGGCCTCATGCAGCGACAATTCCTTCAGGCGCCACCGGTCCTGGATGATGGCCCACACCAGGAAGATGTCTTCAAATATTACCCAGGCGGCATGTTCCAGCCAGCGCCAGGGGCTGGAGTGCATCATGCCGAAGACGGAATGCGGCCAGAAAATGCCGCGCAGGAGGTGATCCGCCGCCACAATCGCCGAGGCCACCGCGATCAAGCGCCACTCGCGGTAAAACGCCAGCAGCGCCAGCGAGCCGAAAACATGGAAGTGCGTTTCGATCCGGCCGCCGGTCAAATGGATCAGCAGGGCGGACATTAGCATCTGGCACACGGCGATCAGATAGCGCGTAAAAGTTTTCCCCGGACGAGCCAGCGCGAAACAGACCGGCACGCCGCAAATGACGCCGCCCACCAACAGGGCGACCATCAGGTTTTGTTCCATCGAGCCGCCGCCCGTGATCGTCAGCGCTGGGAAAATCCACAGCGCGGCGATGATGCCATAAACCCACTGGAGAGGCATGATGATGGCGAATATCCGGTCCGTCTGAAAATGCATTCCGTGGCGGTGCTGGCGCAGAATTTCTTGCGCTCTCGGCTCCCGTGCCGCCTGCTGTTGGGAATCCATGGGCAGGACTCGCAGCATTTCTTTGGCCATTTTTATTTCTCTCCATACCGCATGTACCGCTGACTACAATTTGCCACAAACAGTTCATTCGCCTTGGCAGAACGCCTGCAATGTCCGGGCACGCCATGGGCAGTCGCGGCTCCAGCGGGCGATAACATATGCACCATCGGCAGCGGCTGCGCACAGTTTTAGCGGGTTCGCCGAAACCACCTCCCGCCGGATGGTTACCGCAATGGTTCAGGCGCGACAAGTTATTGATTCTTCGCATTGGGAGGGGCTCAGCCGCCGCGCAAAACGGATCACGCGCCGTAGGATACGGATGAGATTCTTAGGGGATGTGGAGGACGGTGGGCTGATTAGCAGGCGAGCATTTTACGGGTTACTTTTAGCCCGTTTAGGCGACCCAGAACCGAGACGGAAATATTTTGCTGCTGGAAGAAATCGCGGGCGATGGTGCGAATCTCCTCCGCCGTCACCGCTTCGATCCTGGCCTTCATGTCGTCGAGGGTCATAAAACGACCGAAGTACATCTGCTGGCGCGCGAGGTTGGACATGCGGCTGCCGGTGGACTCCAGGCCCAGCATCAGGCTGCCCTTCAACTGGTCTTTCGCGCGCTGCAACTCTTCCTTGGGGATCAGGTTTTCTTTCAAGTCGCGGAACTCGGCCAGCACACCGTCGATGAGGCGCGGGATCGACGACATGGAGGTTCCGGCGCAGATCATCATGCCGCCCGTGTCACGGTAGGGGATCAGGTCGGAGAAGACGGAGTAGACCAGGCCCTGCTGCTCGCGAATCTTCTGGAACAGCCGCGAACTCATGCCGCCGCCCAGCAGCGAGTTCAGCAGATATGCGCCGTAGCGGCGCTCGTGTCCCAGCGGATAAGAGGGCACGCCCATGCAGAAGTGGGCCTGCTCGAGCGACTGTTTGTCGCGTAGCGTGATGTGCGCCTGCATGGCCGGGGGCACGTCGCCGCGTTCAAATGACTGACGCTTCAATCCGCGGAAACGCTGCTCGACCAAATCCAGCACGCGTCCATGCTGCAAATGTCCAGCCACGGCAATGACCATGTTGCCCGGCCGGTAGAAGCGGCCAAACTGCCGCGCGATGGCGGGGCGGCTGAAGTCGCTCACCGACTGACGCGTGCCCAGGATGGGCCGTCCCAGCGGATGGTTCTTCCAGAAGCGCTGCGTGAACATTTCATGAAGCAGATATTCCGGGTTGTCCTCCTCCGACTTGAGCTCCTCAAGCACCACGCCGCGCTCCTTGACGATGTCGGCGGGGGCGAAGCGCGGATTCAGCACCATGTCGGAGAGCACATCGAGCGCGGAGGTGAGATGCTGGTCGAGCACCACGGCGTTGAAGCAGACGCATTCCTTCGCCGTGAAGGCGTCGAGATGCCCGCCGATCGAGTCCATCGACCGCGCGATCTGTTCGGCAGAGCGCGTACGCGTGCCCTTGAAGACCATGTGCTCGATGAAATGGGTGATGCCGCTCTGCGTGGACGCCTCCTGGCGCGACCCCGTATTCAGCCAGATGCCCAGCGCCACCGAACGCACGTGCGGCATCGACTCGGTCAGCAGCGTCAGCCCATTCGAGAGAACCACTTTGCGAATATTGCGATGCGTTTCCTGCTTCATGTCTCGCTTTCGATTTCCGATATCGACTGTACCGCCCGGGGAAAGAGGCGAGTGCTCGTTCGTAGTGCTTGCTGGGAAAGCCTATTGCCCGCCAGGGAGAACCCTCGGCCAATGCATGCGGACACAAAAACGAGGTGCTAATGGATTATATAACCAATTGCCGTGCGAAGGCGAGTGGGGGGCTTGCATTGGTAGCCGCGTCAAGCGGTTTTCTTGGCGCGGGCTTTTCTGCCAGTTAGCCCCAAACTAAACGCATGCAATCGTTGGTGGGCATGGAGCGTCTTTCTTCCCAGAACGGCTTCGCTGAGCGGGTTGTAGCTTACAATGCTTGGGATGGCCACTACGTCTTCCGCGACACAAACTAACACTAGCCAAGCGCCGTATAATTCCATTCACGCGCAGGCGCTCGCGCGCGAGTATGTGATGGGCGCCGAGGTGATCCGCGCCGTGGATGGCATTGATCTCGATATTGCCAAAGGAGAGTTCGCAGCGCTGCTGGGGCCGTCAGGCTCGGGTAAGTCCACGCTGCTGCATCTGCTGGCGGGGATGGACCGGCCCACCTCAGGCGTGCTGCGCGTCGAGGGCCAGGAACTGGGCGCGCTCGCGCCGGAGCAATTGGCGCGCTATCGCCGCGAGGCCGTGGGCATGGTCTTTCAGGCGTTCAATCTGATTCACTCGATGCGCGTCTATGACAATGTCGAGTTGCCACTGCGCCTGGCGGAGATGCCCCGCGGCGAACGCGACGCGCGCGTGCGCGAGTCGCTTGAGCGCGTGGGACTGACCGCGCGCATGGATCACCGGCCCAGCCAGCTTTCCGGCGGCGAGCAGCAGCGCGTGGCGCTGGCCCGCGCGCTGGTCAACCGCCCGAGCGTGTTGCTGGCCGACGAGCCTACCGGCAATCTCGACAGCAAGAACGGCGAGATCATCATGCGCATGATTCAGGAGTTCAACGAGCAGCTCGGCATGACCGTGGTGCTGGTTACGCACGAGCGCGCGCTCGCCGAGCGCTACGCCCGCCGCATGATCTTCATGGCCGACGGCAGGATTGTGAATTCGGAAAATGGCAGCGCAGTCCAGGTGAACGCCATGAGCAGTTTCGCATCTTCCAACTATCCAGCGGGCAACATCGCAGCGGCCAATAGCTCAACGTCAGGTGAGGCGCGATGAAGCTACCCGACTTGATTGACCTAGCCGCGCGCAACCTGCGCAACTCTCGTCTGCGCAACGGGCTGACCGCCGCCGGTATCGGCGTGGGCATCGCCTCGCTGGTGGCCATGCTGTCGCTCGGCGTGGGTTTGCAGGAGCTGGCCGGAAGCCGACTGTCGCGCTCAGGATTGTTCAACACCGTGATGGTCTCCGAGTGGCGCAGTGTGGAGCAAATGCGCCGCGATGGGCAGCCGTCGGCGGAGGCGAATTCCGCCGTGCCTCTACCGGACTACGACTCACCGCCCGTGCTGGATGATACGGCGCGGCAGGAGATTCTGCGCCTGCCCGGCGTCATGGAAGCCGAGCCGGAGATCCGCTTCGTCGGCGAGATTCAGCAGGGCGACAAGGCGCTCATCGCGCAACTCGGTGGCCTGCCCGCCTCGGCGCGTGAGGATGAAGCCTTCGACACGCTCAAAGGAAAATTCTTCTCCGGTCCGCAGGCTGGAGAAGCCATCGTGCGCATCGAGTTCGCGCGCGAGTGGGACGCTGCGAATCCCCAGTCGATATTGGGTCAGGAAGTGGTGCTACGCTACGCCGAGCGCGAGTCGCTGGCCCCGGCCAATTCGGAAAGCCCCGCGGACACTGATTCCAGTGGAGCGAATGCGAACAGTGCGGATGACTCGGCGAACGGAAGTGCATTTGGCGGCGAAGAGTCTGCCGAAGATTCCAGCTACGGTTTCACGGTGGTTCGCAAAGAGCAGGCGCTGCGCGTGGTGGGCATCGTCGAGACACAGCCTTATGGCGGCATGCGCGAACTCTCCCGCGCGCGCGTCTTCATCCCGCTGGGCCTAGCCGAGAAGATGAACCTGTTGCAAAGCGCCGACCTGCGTGGCTCGGTTACCACCGGCGGCGGGAGGCGCACTTACTCATCACTAATGACTCAGGTAAAGTCGCCGGCGCGCGTTGGCGAAGTGCAGGATGCCGTGCGCCGGATGGGCTTCCGCACCTTCTCGATTCTCAACGCCTCACAGAGTCTGCGCCGCTTCTTCGCCATCCTCGATCTGTTTCTGGCCATCTTCGGCAGCATGGCGCTGGCCGTGGCCTCGCTCGGCATTGCGAACACGCTGGTGATGGCGGTGCTGGAGCGGCGGCGCGAGATCGGCATCATGAAGGCGCTGGGTGCCAGCGACCGTGACATTAAGATGCTGTTCTTCGCCGAGGCCGGGTCTCTGGGCCTCGTCGGTGGACTGCTCGGCGTGGCCTTCGGCTGGGCCATGAGCAAAGGCATCAACCTGGCCACGGAGTATTATCTGCGCCAGCGCCAGCTTCCGCCGGAGACTGTGTCTTCCGTCCCGCCGTGGCTGGTGGCCGTGGGCATCGGCTTTGCCATCATCGTCAGTCTCATCGCCGGGCTGTACCCGGCCTCGCGCGCCGCCAAGCTCGATCCGGTGCAGGCGATCCGCTATGAGTAGTCAGTCAGTTATGCGTAGTCACTCAGTCGAACTTACACCGATTCGCACTACGTACTTATTAGTCCTGGCCGCGGCGCTTCTGATGATTGTTCCTGATACGGCGCAGGCGGCGGGGCGGGCGGAGTGCAAGACTGTCGCCAGCAAGATTCTGGGCCGCGCCGTGCGCTACTGCGCGCTGCTGCCCGCCAGCTTTGACGCAAGCCCCGCGCGCCGTTACCCGATCCTCTATCATCTTCACGGCATGGGCGACAACGAGCAGACGCTGCTGCGTCTCGGTGGATGGGACCTGATCGAGCGGCTGGCCAAGCAAGGCAAGATCGGCGAATTCGTGGTGGCCACGCCGGCGGCGGGTTCGACCTGGTACATCAACTCGAAGGACGGCAAGGAGCGCTACGAGGACTTCTTCCTGCAGGAGTTCATGCCCGCCATCGAGCAGAGGTATAGAGCCACGGGCACGCGCGCTGCGCGTGGGATCACCGGCGTCTCGATGGGCGGCTACGGCGCATTGCGCTTCGCGTTCAAGTATCCGCAAAAATTCGCCGCCGTCTCGGCGCACAGCGCCGCGCTGATGGAACAGATGCGCCCCTCGTTGTCCCAGGCGTTTGGCCGCGGCTTCCGGGCCTTCGGCGAACCGTTTGACGCGGCCTATTGGAATGAGAACACGCCCTTCGCGCTGATTCGCGCCACGGGAGGAGTCGCCAGGCTGGCGGGCTTGAAGATCTATTTTGATTGCGGCTCAGAGGATGATTACGGGTTCCATGAGGGCGCCCGCGCGCTCACCAAACTGCTAGGCGAACGAAAAGTGGCTCACGAGTATCATCTCTATCCCGGAGGCCATGACGCGCTCTACGTTGCCGAGCACATCGACGAGTCACTGGAGTTTCAGTCACGCGCGCTGGGCGCCAAGTAATCAGCGAGTTACTCCACTCACCATCAATCAGAGCCGCGACCGGGAGGGAGCGGACCAGTTTATTGATAACTGGAAATCGTCGAACGGGTCCGCTCTCTTCCGGTTGCGGCTCTGATTGCGTCATCAGTAAAAAGTGTGGTGAAACTGGGGTCAGCGATAGAAATTCAGGATTTCTTCCACCACGCGCTGCTGCTGGTCGCTGCTCAGTTCCGGGAAGAGCGGCAGTGAAAGCACTTCGGCGGCGGCGCACTCGGCCTCGGGGCACTGCGCTGAATCGGCGTCGAATCCCTGGAAGGCGGGCTGGCGATGCAGCGCTACGGGATAGTAGATCATGGTGCCAATGCCGCGCGCTCGCAGGTGCGCAGCCAACTCGTCGCGGCGTAATGCGCGGATGGTGAATTGATGATAGACGTGTTCACCCGCTAGACTCTCATGCGGCAAGACCACGGGTGCATCTTCTGTTGGATAAACCGCCGCTGGGTCATGCCGGCTGGCTGCGCCGAAAATTTTCGCAAAGAATCGGCGATAGTCCGCCGCGCGCGCGCGCCGCTGATCGGTCCACTCGCGCAGATGTTTTGACTTCACTAACAAGATGGCCGCCTGCAACGTATCGAGGCGGCTGTTGATGCCGACTTCGGGGTAGGTCAGCCGGTCGCTGGAGCCGTGGTTGCGCAGACGCCGCAGACGGGCAGCCAGGGCTGCGTCGCGCGTGGTGATCATGCCGCCATCGCCCGCGCCGCCGAGATTTTTGGTGGGATAAAAGCTGAAGCAACCGGTGATGCCCAGCGATCCGGCGGGCTGCCCGTGATACGTCGCCAGGATGGCCTGGGCGGCATCCTCGACGATATGGGCTTCATATTTTCGCGCCAGTGCCAGCAATGGGTCCATCTCGGCGCACTGTCCGTAGAGATGCACGGGAATGATGAGCTTGATCTTTTTTCCGTAGACCGGATCGGCCAGCGCCGCCTCAACTGCTGTCGCGCTGATGTTCAGCGTGCGCGGATCGATGTCGGCGAAAATGGGCCGCGCTCCCGCGCGCACCACCGCTCCGGCTGTGGCAAAAAACGTCAGCGGCGGGACCACCACGGCGTCGCCCGGACCAATACCCAGCGCCAAGATCGACAGCAGCAGAGCGTCGGAGCCATTGGCGCAGCCGACCGCATCGTCGCAGCCCTGCATCACGGCGATGGCGCGCTCCAGTTGCTCAACTTCTTCGCCCAATACAAAGTTCTGCCGCTCCAGGACGCGGGTCACTGCGGCGGCGATCTCCGCGCGGAGCGATTCATGCTGGATTCTTAAATTAATGACGGGAATGGTTGGTGGATTCACAGGGTAGTTTTGGGGAACTTCAATATGAGGATGCGTTTGCCGTCTGATTTTACGCGCAGAGCCGCTACTTGCGAGTGATTTCCACGCCGGCCTCCGGGATACTGATTTTCTGAATCGCGCCGTTTTCGCGGGCCACAATCTCCATCTCCAGTTCGTCGGTCGTTACTTTCCAGCGCTCTTCGTCATTGGTCTTACCCACAAAAACCAGATTCACGGTGCCCGGCAGGGCTTCCTGCGGGATAAACACATTAAAGAGCTGCTCGCCGCCTTGGCTGCGCGTGTATTGCCGGAGCAGAAACGTGTAATGGTGAAAGAAATTCGTATCGAGAATAATCAGAAATCCCGGGTTCAGAAAAAAGACGCGTTCGGCGCTCTCTTTGCCGCTGGTCGCCACCAGCGAAGTTTCCTTCTCTCCAAAGCGCACGGCCAGGCTGGCGACCAGCGGCGACTTCTGCTCGCGCAGATAATCGTCGGGACGCATCGTCGCGGCCAGTCGCAGTGTGGCCTTTTCCTCAAGCGTGGCGTCGCCTGCCATCAACGAGAGTTCGGCGTGCGACTCCCACCATGCGCCGTTGCGCGCGATGCGAAACTTCTCGGTGCCCACCAACTGCCCGACGGAACGAATCTCAAATGTTCCGCTATCGGAAAAATTTCCGGACGCCTGAGCGCACGCCATGCGCGGAGACAGCATCAACAAAGCCGCAGCCAGCATGAACATTGCCAGCGCGTGAGTGAAAGCAGGTAGCCTGAAGCCACGAAGGGCGATCAGGTTTGGGATAAGTTGGAAGGTGCCTGGTTGATCCATTGGTTTCCCTGAAAAAACGGTAGCGCGAGAATCTGTTGTACCACATCGGATGGCTCGGCGCGCCCGGAACGTACCGAATAAGTGGCCTGCTGGTAGTAGGGCCGGCGCTCTTCGTAGAGGAGGCGAAAGCTGGCCTCATCGCGGAACAGCGGGCGGTTGGGAATCAGTGCACAACGCATGAGCAGCTCCTCCAGTGGGCACTCCACCCAAACAGTAACCGCTCCAGCGCGTTGCATCAATTCAAAGTTGGCTGGCTGAGCGAACGTCCCGCCGCCCAGCGCAATCACGCGCCCCGCGCCGGGCTGGCTGGTCTGACGAAGAGACTCCTCCAACAGCCTGCGCAGGACATCATACTCGCGGCGGCGGAAGGCGCCCTCGCCGTGGCGCGCGAAGATATCCGCGATAGTAGCCGCTTCCTCCTGCTCGATGAGCGCGTCCAGATCCACAAACTTCCAAGCCACACGCTGCGCCAGCAGACGTCCCGCCGTGGATTTACCGCAGCCCATGAAACCCACCAGAAAAATGACGTTAGCCAGAGACGGCGTGGATGGTTGAGCCGGAGTGGTGGCGTGAGCGTCTAATGGGTTGGTGGTCATCGCGATGCTTAGCGGGGAAATGTCCCCACTTGCAGTTTACCGCGCGGCAACGGGAACGCCAAATAGTGCCACATAGTGACAGTGCCGCGACCGGGAGGGAGCGGTCCAGTTTCAATGGTCACTGGGAATCGTCGAGCGCGACCGCTCCCTTCCGGTCGCGGCTCTATTTGGGTCACAGCATCAGCAAAAATTCTCTGGATGTAGGATTTACTGGCCCGCCGTGCCGGTGCCGCGCAGGCGAATGGTGCCGCTGAAGGAGTTCACTTCCACGTTGGCGTCGCCGGAGTTGAGGCGGCCTTGCAGGAACTTGCCAGGCGGCAGGCGGCGAAAGGCAATTCCTTCCGGCGTGGGGCGGAAGGTCAGATTGCTCTGAACCGTTCCTTGCACGGAGCGCGCGGTCAGGTTGAAGCTGGCGTTACGCGAGGCGATGATCTCGATGGGCGAGCTGTAGCTGTTCAGGACGTATGAGCCGCCCTGTCCAAAGTCGCCTTCATAGCTGATCTCGCCGGAATTGGTGTTGGCAATCAGCGACGCGCCGCTGACGCGCATGAACTTCATGTCACCGCTGATCGACTCCGCCGTTACATTTCCTAGTGAGGCGATCATCTGGATCGGTCCATCCACGGTCTTCAGCGCGATATCGCCCTGCACGCCGGAGATGGCCACGGCGGTGCTCACGCCATCCACTAACACTGGCCCAGCGATGTTGCTTACGGAGACCTGACCGCGATCGGTCTTCAGTCGCACGTCGGTGTGCCGGGGCACCTGAATGGTCAGGTCCACGCGGGCGTCTTCTGACGTCATGCGCTCGCGCCGTGGGTGGCTCTGGATGCTGACTTTGTCCGCACTGCCGTCAATGCTTACTTCCATGGCATCCGAGCCGGACTCGCCCTGTATCTCAATCTCATTCTGATCCCATCCCGTAACGCTAACCTTACCGGTCTGTGTGCGCAACTCCAGCACGGGATTTTCCGTAGTGGCGATCCTGCGGCGAATGCTCTCCGCGTAAACGGAGGTCAGGCCCAGCAATAGCGCGCCGCCCAGCAGAATAGCACGCCGGCCGTTCGCCGGTTTACGCACCACTTTATGCTCCGCTGAGCGCTCCGGCGTGTGGGGAGAAGCTAGAAATTGTCGTTCCATGATGCAAATTTCTCCATGATCAATTCCAGACGTTGTTGTGAATTCATTAGTTGCCCGCGCAAAAATGGGTCTTCGGGATGCAGGCCAATAAAATCAGAGAGATTCCGGTAAGTGGAAACTTCATCATGCCAGGTGGAGACCATGGTGGCGCGGTGTTCCTCGGGAATGCTCGCGGCCATCTGATCAATGTCCGTCGCGGCAATCTCGGTTTCGGTGGGGCTGATTTGCGCTACCTGCGAATTCGCGGCGGTTACCGCGTCCACCATGGGGATGGATGGAAGTTGCGGATGGGCCACCAGCATTGGAGGGCGACCGCCGCCGGTGAACAGGCTCTGGAAGTACATCACACCAGCGGCGAGAGAGAACATCGCCGCATAGGCCATGCCCATCGGTGCGCGCCGCGGGATCGAGTGCATGGGCAGACTCGACGCGCCGCCATGCTTGGCCGCCGAGTCGCCGTGGGTGTCGTGTGCGCCGGAGCGAATCACGCCCTCAGCCACCAGCGTGGCTTGAATGTTCCGCCAGACACGATCACTGGGCGCCTGCATGGGCCGCAGCACGCGAGCCTGCCGCGCCAGATAGATGATGTCGTCCACCATCTCGCCGCAAGTCCGGCACCCTTGCCGATGATTTTGCAGATCGGCGGGCAGGGCGGTCTGGTCTTCTAGTTCTTCAAACAATCGGTTGAATTCAATGCAAGTCATGGGTCTATTCCTGATTTGTATCTAAATTTTTCCGTGTACTCAAAACTTTTTACGCCTGCCCCGGTTTTATTCCCGAGCTTTCCATCTGCAGCAGGTCGCGCAACTTCATTCTGGCCTTGTGCAACTGCGACTTTGAGTTGCCCACCGAGCAGCTCATCATGTTGGCGATCTCCTGATGCTCGTATCCCTCAACGTCATGCAACTGGAACACCAGGCGATATCCCGGCGGCAGCGCGCTCATCGCACGATCCAGTGTCAGCCGGTCCACAGACCCGGTCAGTGTGCGGTCCGCCGTGCCAATCTCCATAGGCCGCACATCGTCAGGGTCCGATCCGGTGTCGTCGAGCGAGGTGGTCCGCAGGCCCTTCTTGCGCAGCCGCATCAGCACCAGATTTACCGTCAGGCGGTGCAGCCATGTGGAGAAGGCTGACTCGCCGCGGAACGTCCCGATCTTGCGGAACAGTTGGAGGAACGCTTCCTGGGTCAGGTCTTCGGCCTCGGCTACATCGTTCACCATGCGCAGGCAAAGCGAGTAAACGCGGCGCTTGTGCAGGTTATAGAGAACTTCAAAGGCATTGCCATCGCCATCGCGGGCGGCCGCAATGGCCCGCGACTCGGGAGTGTCGGCACGCGCAGGAGTGCCTAAGCCGCCCACACCTGAAGCTGCAATTACACCAGTTGCCGCGTTGGCCGTCACGTTGCCATCGGCAATTGCTAGAACACTAGTAGCCGTAGTCTCATCTCCCTCGACTCGGGGCCTGGGGGATTTCATCTGCCCGAACTGCTCGCACTTTATCTGATGCCAAGGGCGGCCTCTAAAGTTGTCTGGGAAAAGACAGTAAGGATAACTTCTGTGCTGACGGCGGACTGTGGGTGGGTAACCGCTGGGAGGTTCTTGGCACAGTGCCTGCAGATGATTGAAGAAAGTTTTATAACGCCCATGGTATCTATATCTTAACTCATAGCCCCGTCATCCCGGTCGCTGTCATCCTGAGCGCAGCTATGTATCTC
Organism: Acidobacteriota bacterium; assembly: GCA_009691245.1. Lineage (NCBI taxonomy): Bacteria > Pseudomonadati > Acidobacteriota > Acidobacteriota bacterium. Next base: position 71,107 of record SHUM01000009.1, read on the forward strand.
CTTTATCTCGGCGCGGTAGACGGAATCGGGGAAAGCCAATCCCTCGCTGGGCTCAGGATAACAAACCAATAGGATTTCCCCCAATTTTTTGGGGCCCCTCTGCCTGGCTACCGGCCCGCTGGTGTCGTCGCGGTTGACTGGGGCAGGACCGCTTTACCCGTGCCTACGTTGCCGGCGAAATCCGTTACACGGAAGCTGGCCAGATGTTCCTGATTGCTGAGATTATCGAGTACCGTTGCGAAGGTCTCCGCATTGGAGTCCACAATCCCGTCCTGCGGACCTGCCGGGACCGGCGCGCCGCCGTCCAGAGAAAACTCCGCCCGCGTCAGAAAGCTCGCTGAATCACTCGCCCGCCAACGGACGGTGGCTTTTGTTCCGGCGCGATCGACGCCCAATATCTCAATCTGAGGAGCGGTGAAATCCACCAGAAACGGCGCGCTGGTGCGCTCGTCCGTGCGCGCCGCGCCGGAGGCGTTCTCCGCCGCATCGGTGGCCACCACCCGCAGACGGTACATGCCATCCGGCAGTGCGTCGGGGTTGAGCTGGAAGTAATTCTGGTTCATGTCTTCCTCAAGCACCTTCCACTCGCGCTCCGCCTCGCCGCGAAAGTAGAGCGTGTAGGCGAGCTCGTCCTGATCGGGGTCATTAGCCAGCCACGAGACATCTACTCCGCGCAGAGCGGTCGGCTGTCCGCTCATTTGCGCGTTGACGACGATGCGCTGTCCCACGCGTGCGCCGTTGCCAGTGCCCTGCCCGCCGTTAGCGCGCGGAGTGGTTTTGATTTCGGTAATTTCCGGCGCGCGATTGCGCGGCAAATAAGCGACAGTTATTGCCTGCAACGCGGGCGACTGTCCGCCTGCGGTGCGCAACGCGGCTTTCCATTGGAGATAACGACCCGGCGGGCTGCTGATCTGTTGTCCATTGGCGCTAGTGTATGCGGCGGACCACTCGCTCCATGTGGCATCCGGCTTGTCCGAGTTGCCGCTGCGAGTGTACAACTCGACGCCTGTGCCGGTGGGTAGTTGGGCCTTCCAGCGAATCTGACCCCAACCGGCGATGTTGCCCGCGTCCTTCACAACGGATTCGAATGTTCCCGTAGTGGCGGGCTGGCGTGCGATCTTGAACACCTTGCCTAAGTTCGCGGTGGTGGCCAGTAGTGAGTCGCCGTTAGGGATCAGGCGCGTGGTCTGTTCCTGATCGGTCTTCGTGAGCAGCGCTAAGTCATGCTCGCCAGTGAGTTGATATATCCGTCCGCTCTCATCGGTCGAGAAAAGCAATCGGTCGGGCGAGGGGATCAGGTCGAAGGCATTCTCGCTGGTCGATTCCCATAGCGTCTGCGTCGAGCCGTCCGGCCAGATGCGGACTACGGCGCTGCGATTTTGTCCGCCGCCCTGCTGACGCGGCAAGACCCCAGTGATGCGCGGCGCGGGAGCCGGTTGCGCCCCGCCATCGATCTGCGGCTGGTCAGGCTGGCTGTCAGGCCCTCCTCCCGGCGACGGATCATCGGCGCGCACAGTGATGGTGGTGCTGGCGATCAGTTGTGGGCCGGATGAGACGGGCGCGGGCGCTCCCTGCCGTTGTCGCGCCGGGCCGCTGGCGCCTAGAGTCGCCGCGTAGATGCTGCCGTCGGCGGTCAGCGCCAACTGATGTATCTCGGCGAGCGGTGAGTCGTAAATTACCATAGCTCTGTTAGCCGCAGTCACTCGGTACAGTAATCCATTTGGCTCTGTCCCGGCTAGTAATTCACCCGATGAGTTACTCGCCAGTGTCATCACATGAGTCTGATTGGTCTCGTAATAAACTTCTCCCCTGCCACTTGCATCAACCCGGAATATGCGACCACGGTCGCCTGTGCCGACATAGAGCGCGCCATCGGCGGCGAAACTCATGGACCAAATATATTTGGCCTTGGGGTCGAAAAACTCAGTGGCCTTGCCATCATTTTCCAAACGATAAATTTTCCCGTCGGGCGAGGTTCCGACATATACACGATTGTTTTTATCGACGGCAATCGCAAAGATATCAGGCTCGGCGGCGTCGTAAATTAACTCGCCTTTCAGCGTTCCGCCCGCTTCCGGAGACAGGCGATAGACCTTGCCGCTGTGTCCCGTGCCCAGATAGAAGTTGTTCCTGGAGTCCCGCGCAACGGCCCAGATCATAGCCTCATCAGTCGAGAATACTTCCGTCATGTCTGGCGCTACGGTCAGGCTGCCATCCCGGCCCAGTGAGATGCTTGTCAGCTCGCCCGCGAAGAAATCCTCATACGATCCGCTGGTCCAGAACTGAGTTTCCGCCGCGCGGCCCGTGGCGGCAGTGAGTATCCCACCCACCAATGCTATTAGTAGAGTGAGTGCGCGTAGTTGACTGTAATGAGTCACTCGTTGAGTGACTGGTAGATTACCCGCAGATGCGTGAATTGTCATGATGTCTGTATGATGTCCTTTTCGGGCGGGCCTACTTTTCTTTTGCACTTACTCTACTCTTCAATATTGATGGAGAGCGCCTTGAATCCTGAGATGACTCCCGCCACCGGGTCCAGCTCCTGGTCCTCAATGGTGGAAAGTCCGGTGCGCGTAACGTTGCTGCTGACAGACGGGTCGGCGGACAGCGTGCTCACCACTGACGGCGGCAGCGAAGGCAGCGACTCACCCTGTACCATGAAGCCCACTTCGGGCCGCGCCAGTCTCACGTAAAGACGGTTATTGCTCCGTGAGCGGTTGATGGCCTTCACGAGCAGCGCCGGGTCTTTGGGCAGCCCGCCTCGCGCGCCGGTCGCCGCTTCCAGCCGGTCGAGAGTGGTTCCATCGGCGACCAGCACCGAAAGCGGTCCGGGGCGCATGCTCAAGGGAATCACGAAGCGCGTCTTGCGAATGGTCTCGAGGCCATCCTGATCGCGCAATACGACGGTCAGCTCCACTGGTTCGCCGGGCTTGGCCGTGCGGCGGCTGGACCACACCTGCTCCACATCCAGCGACTGGCGCTGGTTGGAAGACTGAATCTTCAGCTTGATGCGCTCCACGTCCAGCACGTCCAGTCCGCTCTGCATCAGCACCGAGAGCGGTGTGATCACCGCGCGCGACGCCATGGCTGCGCCGTTAGCGGGGCCCGAGATGTAGTTTTCCAGTTGCACCGGCGGCAGATTGCGCAACGTGATGTCCTGCTCCACGATGAACGTCGCATCTCCCACCTGCCGCTCGCGCGAGCCGATAGCCGAGAAAACCGTGAGGTTCATCAGAAACGGCAGCAGGAAGCGGTCGGCAGCGACTTCAAACTTATAGCTCTGCGCGCTGGTAGTGTCCGAGATCATCTCCAGCTCCACGGGAATCATGCGCGCTGAGCGGCCCAACACTCCGCCGATACCGGAAGCTTGGTCCTGGCTTATAACGCCGAGGGCGCGGCCCTGCGTGGATATCTTCATGGAGTTCGCGTAACTGGGCACGGCGGCGATAACCGTGGCCTCGGTGAAGGGCAGCTCCACAGGCCCGGCGGAGAGGAATGGGTGGCCGAAGGCGTATATCCGTCCATTCTCAACGTGGGTAACGGTGCCGTCGGCGGCGACTCCCATGTCGCCGCGCACCAGTTGCACGCTGATCATGGACCCCGGCAGGGGCGTGGGCGGCGGTGAGGTCTCGCCCGCTGCGCCACTGGCGATGGCGCTGGTTCCACTCCCTCCACCTTGACCTCCTCCTTGTAGCGGCACCCAGCCGAGCGCCTTGAACTGTGGCGCGAATTGCTCGATGGCCGCAGCAGTGAATCCTGAAAGGTTCAGCGGCGTGGCCACCGGCATCAGAGAAGTTTCCGACCCGCCCCACACCACAGGCGTCGCACCGTGGGAGGAAAGCGAGTTAGAGATGTCAGCCTGACTGAGCAGGACACGCGACACACCGGCAGCATCGATGCTCATGGGCACGTTCATCGCCAGGTTGTTCACGGTCCCGTTTCTCTCGCCGGATTCCGCGCGCGATCCAGCCGGACCAACAGGCTCGGTGCGCTCCAGGCTGTCAATCATGTTCTCGATTGGAGTGATCCCGGCAATGGGTTCCTTGATGAACTGAAAAGTCATGGACACCGCGCCGACCAGCTTGCCGTCAATGTAGACAGGGCTGCCGCTCATGCCGGCCATCACGCCGGTGCGCTCCAGCGGTCCGCCGGAGACGCGCGACAGGATCAGGTCCTTACGCGGCGAGACGTTGCGCAGGACGCCCAGTATTTCCACCTGAAACTCTTCAATCTTGTTGCCGTCAAAGACGGTGCGGCCGACGGCCATTTGCCCAGTCTTCACTTCAGACAGGGGGAAAATAGGCACGGTGAACGGCGACTTCGTCTGCGTGTGTCCACTCGGAGCGGCGGCCGCGAAGGTCAGCAAGAGTGCAATGGTGATCGTCAGCGCCCTGACGGGAGCGCCGACGCGTTCGAGAAAGCTCGGGCGCAAATCAGGCTGGCGTTGACCGAATGGAGATTGCTGGCGGAGATCAATCAATGTGATTCACCCACTTTGCTCAATGTCGAGCGGGATAGCATTTTGCGCGGATCGTTTACCACCATGCGCGACAGCGCCATAGACCGCCACGTTCAAACTGACCGGAAGCGGACACTAGGCTGTCCCCATGCTGTCCAATGATAGAGCGCGCTCCAGCAAGCGTCAAGGGAAGGACACAAGTGCCAGGGAATCGGGTTGTGCCGCATGGAGTTTTAACCGCTTGCTCATTATAACGCTACGGTAGTTGGTGCCCTCCCACTGTGCGTATTCGATGAATCAAAAGCCCCTTCTTTCGTAAAATTGGATCAGGTGATCTGCGCCTTCCGCAGTGTCCAACGCGAGGTCTTCCACTCCAACCCGCAGCGCAATTTGCTCTAAAATCTCGAGAAGCTTTCCTCCTAGCCCATTTCTCTGAAATGCTGGGTGGACGCCAAATTGCCCAAAAGATGCAACTTCCGGTCTGTCATACCATGGAGTTCCTTTCGTGTTTGCTGGACTGCGATAGCAGACTGTGGCAATGATGCGTTCCTCGACTAGGCCGATTAGGCATATTTGGCCGTCGATCCGGCTCTTCGTTTGCTCTGGGCTTTGGTAGGTGGCGAAGTAGCGAAACCCCAACTGCGCGAGCTTTGCGTAGGCTTCGTGTAGAAGCGTTGTGATCTCTTCCAGTGAGTCGTTTGGGCCAAATTCGCGGATGCGAATGGTCCGTCCATCCAGGATCAATGCATCAAATGGCTCCAACGCATCCCCTGTTCTGGCCGTTCACTAGCGATGAAATGTTGGAGCTTGCTGGTGCGCGTCGCTCATTGTGATGGTATCGAAGTGATCTGCAATAGTCGATAAATTGGTGCTGGAGGGGGGAGTCGAACCCCCACGCCCTTTTGGGACGTCAGATTTTGAGTCTGATGCGTCTGCCAGTTCCGCCACTCCAGCTGGTGTGGGTTGCAAAGCAAAAAGGTATTTTAACAGACTCGCCGCGGCGCTACAATCCGCTTCGTACCGGTGGTAGTGTCCTAAATGTGCGGTGCTCTTGGGGAATTATTAAGGAAGGAACTATGTGAACTTTCCGAATCGCCTCTCGATGGCTGCTACTTCTTCATCGGATAAGTTCGGATTTTGATTTTCGGTTAGATCAATTTGATAGCGGGGACCGACAGAATTTGGGAATGCCATTGAAGGATCGCCAAGCGTGATACCATTGCGACCCTTCAATTCCCAAGAGCTAACTTTACTGAATCCGATCTTGCTAAGGCTTTGCAAAACCTCTGAAAGATACATTCTGCTGGGGCACCTTGGATTAGCTCATGCCGCCAACAATTCCGCGGTCTCATGGCGATAAACTAGTAGATTAACAAAGTGACCCGCCCGAGATTTTGTACCAATCCTTGTGAGAGAGTTTACATCACAACCTGAGGCCGAGAAACCGGGTTTTTGACAGGGCTATAGGCCCCCGGCGCCGGGGGCCTATA
>SHUM01000010.1 GCA_009691245.1 Acidobacteriota bacterium
ATATCGCCGTAGTGCGTGCCGTAAGGCCAGCCATCGGAGTCCTCATTGTAGAATCGCTTGCCCATCTGGTTCACCATGATTAGCGTGGACCAGTTGCTGACGCGCAGCCCCGTGGCGCGGGCCAGTGGGAAGATGGGGCTGTCCGGCGTCCAGCCGACATAGAGATATTGCGCGCCGATCAAGTCGCGTTTGCGAATCGCTCCGTTGCGCTCCAGCGTTTGGTTCGCAGTGCCCCACAACGAAGCGCCCAGGGCCATGGCGGCCATCTCGCCGCTGCCATCCTGCGATGAGAACGGCTCGCCGGCGAGTTGGAATTCCTCGGTGAGGCGAGGGTCGAAGATGCGCCGGAAATTCACATTGCCCGAGTTGCCGCCCGTGGTAACGATAATGCTCTTCTTCGCTCTGACGGTAACGGTGGGCGTGGTCCGCGCGATCAGCCCGTCGGAGCGAAACGGCTTCATCGGCGTGGTGCTGCCCGGAAGAAACTTCGGCGTGTAGCTGGCCTTGATGCCCACGACGCGGCCCTCGGTGGGCTTCTCGCGGTAGATGACGTCCATGTGGTAGTTCAGCAGAAACTGCACGCCTTTTTTCTTGGCGCTGTTTTCAAGCGCGCGATAGATGGTGGTGCCGCCGCCGCCGCGCGGACTCTCCCAGCTTTGTCCCTTGGTCCAGCGGGCGTAATTCTCGCGCGGCGCGGAGTTCCCGATGGCGTGTCCGCCCGCAACGGCCGGCTTGATGTCATCGAAGACGACGCCGTTCTCGATGAGAAATTCAAAAGTCTGCGCTTCATTGTCCGCCAGCGCGCGTTGCACGCTGCGGTCGTTGAAGCGATAGTCGGGCATGCCATTCGTTTCCAACACCGACCAGTCGGTGAGGTCCTTGAAGAGGATGTCGGGCGAGTCTACGACGTTAAACTTCTTCTGCGCGCTGGTGCCGCCGCCAAGAGGGACCTGGCCGCCGTTCAGAATGCCGTGGCCACCGATCTCATAATTGGCTTCGATCACCAGCACCGTGGCGCCCTGATCGCGCGCGCGGATGGCGGCAGGCAGTCCTGTGGCGCCCGCGCCAATGATCACCACGTCGGCCTCCAAATCCCATCGAGTGGGGGTGGCCGTCGCAGTGGATTGCTGGGTCTGCGCTGGAACGGCCGATATCGCCGCCGCTCCAGCCAGCGCTGCGGCTCCCGTGCCTGCACTGCGGACAAATTCTCTGCGGCTGACTTGCTTTTTGTCTTTTTCGCTCATCTTCATGTACCTCACGTAGTCCGATTAGTTGCGCGTGTTGCAGACACACCGGAGCCCAATCAAGAGACGGGTAGGCGTGGTTCCAGATTATACGGCAAATGCACGTCCATTGTGTGCAACAGAATTGCCGAGCGTATGTAGTTCCCCATCAGTCGGGCCAGATCGATCAAGTTCTTCCTGCCCAGATGTTGCAACGCCGCCGCGAACGTTTCAGAGCTGATCCTGTTGGTTTGCAGAACTTCGCGGCCAAGCCGGATGATGGCGGCTTCCTTGGCGAAGACACCGCCAAGCGGTTTGCGATTGCGGATCACGTCGATAATGGCGGGCTCCAATCCTTCCTGCAACGCGACCGGCTCGTGCATTCCCCACTCGAAGACCTGATCGAACTCGCGCGCGACCACCAGCCGCGCCAGTTCCTGGAGACGGCGGTCGACTTCGGTCTTAGCCAAGTCGCGACTTCCGTGCAGGCCCAGCCCGCCGGGGCATTGCAGTCCGGCGAGCGACGTGGTTTTCGGCGAGACCCGTTCATCGTAGTCTCGTTTGCCTTCCTCGTCCAGATCATCACGGCGAATGAGCGGGATGCGGCTGCGCGAGTCAGGGAAGACATCGGGCGGCAGTGTCTTGTCGTATTGTGCGAGCGTGAGTTGCTTTGCCGGAACCTCTGGGCCAGTGGGTTTGCCTGGCATCGGTAGCAGCGGTGGGCGGTTATAAGGCAGATGCACGTCCACCATGTTCAGCAGGATCGCGGTGGTCGCGTAGCCGCCCATCAGGTCGCATAGGTCGATCAGATTTCTGCGGCCCATGTGCTTCAGTGCCTCGGCAAACGTCTTTGAACTGACTCGGTGGTTCTGAAAGAACTCGCGGCCCAGTTGAATGACGGAGGCGTCTTTCGGTGGGATGTTCGAAGAGAGAGGCCGGTCATGCCGAATCACATCAATGATCGCCGGGTCGAGCCCTTCCTTCAGCGCCACGGGCTCGTGCATGCCCCATTCGAAGACCTGATCCATTTCGCGCGCGACCACTAAGCGAGCCAGTTCCTGTGTGCGGCGATCTACCTGCGTCTCGGAGAGATTGCTGCTGGCGTGAAGGCGAATCCCACCCGGACCTTTCATGCCAGCCAAAGATGTTGAGTCGGGTGAGACGCGCTCGTCGTAGGCTTTCTTTCCGACATCGTCGAGATATTCACGGCGGGCGAGGGGAATGCGGCTGCGTGAGTCCGGGAAAACATCTTTAGGAAGCGAAGAGTTGTATTGCTCCAGCGTGAGTGGTCGCGCCGGGGTTTGCTCCTTGGGGGAAACACTTTGAGAGCATCCTGCCAGCACTCCTGCGGACAAGAGCGCGATGAATGCCGTGGTTCTAAAAAAAATCATTTTTGAAGGCTCCTGATTCGCGCTCAGAGTGGCTTTCACCAGTTTCTCCGGCATCAGCATTGCCAGCACACTCATATGGGAGACGACCACGCCTCAGAGTATTTGTCCAAAGCCATACCGAGTCAAGCAATTTTGTGTGGTGAATTGCGGAAGGTCAGACCTCTGTGGTCTTGCGGGGCGAGAACTGATTCATATGAGCGACGGCACGCTCGATGCCGCGGGGTGTGAGGGGGAACATGCGGGCGACGCTGCGAATGTCCTGAACGGTTTCCGTATGCGGCCATGCGCCTTCGCGCACAGGGTTTAGCCATGCCAGCCGGGGGAATGCCAGGGCGAATTCCAGCAGGTATTCAAAGCCCGAGATGCGCGCGCCGTAGCCATGCAACTCGTTAGGGGACATGCTGGCGTCGCCAACTATGAATACACTATGGTGCCGGCCTTCCTTGAGCAGTCTCTCGGTCATCACCGGGTGCTGCGTGCGGCTCTGGTCCTTATACACTGTCGCGCCGATGATGTTGTGGAAATAGAAAATCCGCAGGTCATGGCCGTAGCGTGTGTTCATCTTCTGGAAGAGCGCGCGGACATTCGGAACATACGGGTCCATCGAGTAGCCGCCGTTGTCGATGAACAGCATTACGTTGAGCTGGTCTTCGTCATCGGTTTTCAGGTAAGGAAGAAACAATCCGGCACGGCGGGCGCCCCGACGGATAGTCTCGTCGATATCCAGACTCACTCGCGAGCTACTCTCAGCGATGCCTTTCAGCGCAGCCAGCGCGGCATCCGTATTACTGTCACTCAGTATCTCATTCATGTTGAGCGGAAAGTATCTCGGGTCACTCAGTACCATGCGGGCAGTCATGTGAGTGGCTTCACCGCCGACGCGGATGCCGGTGGAGGCGCGCCCATTGTGTCCGTAAGGGCTGGTGCCTCGATTGCCGATGTACTTTTTCCCGCCGCTGTGGGCTTCTTTCTGCTGCTCTGCGATCTCCTTCATGCGCCGGATGATCTCGTCGAGGTCCTTGTCGGAATGATCGGAATCAACCCCGTCCTGCTCATCACCGGCGTCCAAGAAGGGGATATCCGCCTTGGACAGGTCGGTTCGCAGTTCTTCCAGTGCATTCGCCAGAGCCTGCAAATCTGGGCTTTGGTTGAGGACATGATCCAGAAACTCGTTTACTAATTGTGGAGTGGGCAACTGGCCCGGCGCCTGCTCGATGCGCCAGTTATAGAAAACATCAGAGAGGATGACGGCTTCGTCGAGCGCCTGTCCCTGCGGGATGTGGATATCAAGGAAGTGGCCGAAGAAGGCCACCGTATAGGGGCCTTTCTGGCGGGGTTGCTTGACGACCAGCCGCTCCGCGAAAGAGTATAGCCCGCCTAGATTGCGTATCAGCCCATGACTCATGAGCTGATAGAGTTGCAGGATGGTTCTCACATCCGCGGAGAGGCCATGCTGCTTTAGTACGGCTGGAAACCCACTGAACATAATATTGAGATAGTCTTATAGGAGTTAGTTAATGTGACTCAAGTAGAGTTAGTTATACTGTCCCGAAGAGCGACGCTCGAATAACTGAGTGACTCCGTGCTGTTGAATCTCAGAGAGACGCCGCAGGTCACCCTGGCTCTTGATGAGCGTGGAGGAGCCGGGCAGGCGATCGAGGTCGTCAGGCAAATGATTTTTTGCCGCCAAATAGGCGAACCAGTCGAGCATCTCGGCGGTTGCCGGAGCCTTTTCCAGTTTCAGGGCGCGCAGTTGGTAGAAGATGGTAACCGCCGCTTTCATCAACTGTTTGTCGGCAGCAGGATGATGCAGGCGGACGATGGCCTCCAGCCGTTCGGCGCTTGGAAAATTGATGTAATGGTAGATGCAGCGGCGCAGGAACGCGGCCGGGAGCGCCTGCTCGCGGTTGCTGGTGATGATGATGGTGGGCATCTGCCCGGCGGCGGCTTCAATGACTTCGCCGGTATGGGGCACCTGAATCTTTCGCTCGCTAAAAATATAGAGCAGGCTGTTTGAAAATTCGCGCTTGCCCTTGTCAATTTCATCGATCAGCAGCACGGAGCCGGGGTGCTGATAGGCGCGGGCGAGCGGGCCCAGGCGAACATAGTGACTCAGGTTATCCACCGAGCGCCCGCCGAGGTCAATGCGTTGCTGCTCGCCAGCCTGCTTCAACTGAGCGTTCAGGATGGCGGCTTGCGCGTCTGTGAGTCGTTGTATGTTGTCGAAATCGACGATTAACTGATCGATCTTACTTTCCGAAGTGACTGGGAATTCGTAGAGCGTGGTATTCAAGGATGCCGCAATCGCCTGAGCGAGGCGCGTCTTCCCCGTTCCCGGCTCGCCCTCGAGCAGCAAGGGCATACCCAGGGTGCGGGCGATGGCGACGGATTCAGCAAGTTCCGGGTCGAGCAGGTAGCGATCATTCCCTTGAAAGTCAGTCTTCAATTGCACAGCAAGTCACTCCGTCTATTCCATCAATAGTAGTTTGTATAGCTGACCTGGGCGGTTGCTGCCGCTCTGGCCCTGTCCTGGCCCTGTCTAACCTTGTCTAACCCTGTCCGGCGAAATCCCCAATCAAGCGGAGGGCCTTCTCGAGTACATCGTCCTGGGGAAGAAACACCACGCGGAAGTGGTCCGCTGCGGCGTGGTAAGCCGCCGGGTAAGCCTCCGCATTGGCTGGGCCGAAGCCCGAGCCGGGGACGACTATCACGCCGGTTTCGAGAATCAAATTGCGCACAAACTCGGTATCACTCTTCTTGGTCTTCAGTCGAGGGAAGGCGTAGAAGGCTGCCTGGGGGGCGACGCAACTGATATTAGGGAACGAATTCAGCACGGAAACGGTCAGGTCGCGGCGGCGGCGCAGCTTTTCCTTTACCACCTGGATGTGGCTCTGGTCGCCTTCGAGCGCGGGCTTAATGGCAAATTGCATCGGGTGACTTGCGCAGAGCCGCGCCCTCATCAGTTTCTGAATTGCTTCGCAGTAGTGGGCGACTTCCTGCTTCGGGCCGCTGACGATGCCCCATCCAATTCTAAATCCAGGAACCAGGTAGCCTTTGGATAGTCCGTTAAACGTAATGATCGGCAGGTCGGAGGTAAGCGAGGCCATTGGCACGAAAGGCTGGTCGCCGGGCTGGCCATCCAGGACCATTTTGCTGTAGATTTCATCGGCGAAGACAACCAGACCGTGGCGCGCGGCCAGTTCCAGGATGCCGCGCAGCGTGGCCACGCTATAGACCGCGCCGGTGGGGTTGTTGGGATTGATCACCACGATGGCGCGCGTCTTGGGATTGATCTGGCGGGCCATGTCAACCAGGTCGGGCTGCCAGCCGTTTGATTCATCCAGCCGGTAAGGGACTCCCTCCGCGCCGACCGATACCAGTGCGGCGTCGTATAGCGGGTAGCCGGGCGAGGGGAGCAGGATGTTTTCGCCCGGATCGGTGAGCGCGGCGATGGCCAGCTCGATGCCTTCGCTGACACCGGAGTTGGTGAACACATCCTGAACGTTGCGAATGCCATCGCGCTCGGCCTCGGCGCGAATGGCCTCCAGAGCCTCGGGGACACCAGCCGATGGCGCATATCCATTGCGACCGTCGAGCATGGCGCGGTGAGCGGCTGCAATGATGTGCGGCGGTGTGGGGAAATCGTAGAGGCGCGGGTCGCCGATATTCAGGCTGAGCAACTTCTTCCCGGCGGCGCGGGCCTGCTCGGCAATGAGCATCACGTCGCGGATGGCGTAACGGATCTGCTCAGTGCGTTTCGAGGGCCTGATTCCATGGGTCGAAGATACGAGTGCGCTCATGTTGTTACCCATCCGGAGGCTGCCATTATGCGGAGCGGCATGTCCGGGAGATTGTTCCTTTCCAGTCCAGCCAAATGAAATGGCCCCCAAATTTCAGTTGAAAACCCAGCTAGATTTAGTTTAGCAGAATTGCCTCATGTGGGATTGCGCATGAGGAATGCATTGTGCACGGCGAAAGGTAGGGCCAAAAGCAACTAGACTAACGTAAAGCTAGACCAGTGCCGCGGCTCGTTGAACTTTCAACAGCCCGCTTCCATAGACAGTTTCGAGTGCGGCGGTGGCATCGGCATTGAACTTCTGCCCGGCGCAGGAACGGATGTATTCAATGGCCACGGAAGGCTCCATTGCCGTTTGGTAGGGCCGGTGGGTGGTCATGGCGTCGAATGTGTCGGCCACGGAAATAATGCACGCCATCAACGGAATATCATCGCCTTTGAGTCCGTAGGGATAGCCGCGGCCATCCAGCCACTCATGGTGCAGCTCGATTCCAGGCACCATCTCCCGCAACTGTGCGACTCGGTTGGCGATGGCGGCACCTTTCTGCGGATGCTGCTTCATAATGGCGAACTCCTCGGGGGTCAGCATGCCCGGTTTCTTCAGGATTTTATCCTCAATGCCGATCTTGCCGATATCGTGCAGCAAAGCGGAAATACGAACGCGATCCACTTCTTCTTCGGGCATCTCTAGATGCCTGGCGATTAACACGGAGTAGCGCGAGACGCGTTCGGAGTGTCCGTGCGTGTAGGGGTCCTTTTCGTCGACTGCCGCGGCGATCATGCGGATCGATTCCATGAAGAGCTGCCGATTTTGCTCCGCTGACGTCTTCAATCTGTCGACGTAAAGCTCCAGATCGGCTGTCATGTGATTGAAGGTGGCGGCCATTTCGCCAATCTCTGTGCGGTTACGCAATTCGATGCGCTTGGAGAAGTCTCCTTGGGCGATGGCACGGCTGGCTTCGGTTAAAACACGGATGGGTCTGACCACCCAGAGGCTCAAACCGTAGGATAGGCCGATGCACATGAGCAGCGCGACTACGGCCCAGGAAGTGGTGGCGGATATGACTTCACGAACGGCGGAATAGGCGTCGTCCCGCTTTTTTTGCGCGATGACTGCCCAGCCGACGGATTGCACCGGCCAGTAGGTTCCCACCATGGGAACTGCTTCGCCATTCTCTCCCAGGTTAAATTCGCTGGTTTCCGCTCCTTTTACATTGCCTTTCCAGCTTAGGAACATCTTGACGATGGGGGAGTTCTCCATGGATTGGCCGACGGATTGGTCCTGGACGTTGGGAGTCAGAACGAGCCGACCAGTGTTGTCAACGATGAAGGCGTGCAACCCGCTGGTGCTGCTGGAACGAAGGCGTTCCACCAGAAACTGAAGGTTCAGAACGACGGCGGTCATGCCTTGAAACTGATCATCTCGAATGATGGGGCGCGAGACCAGCATGGCGGGGAATAGTTCCTGGCCCCGGTTGACGATGACAGGATCACTCTGGAATTGGCGGCGTTGCTGGGCTGCCGTGAATCCGCGCTCCAATGTGCGGACCAGGAATAGATCGCTTTCAATATTGTAGTTGCCCGCCTGGATGCCTTTGCCTTGAGCATCCAACATGGTGGCGTAGATCACTTGGGTAGAGGAGCCCACCACCTGCTCCAGCATGGACCGCAGTTGTGGGTTCTGAAATTGATTCTGCCCTTTTACCAGGTCGGAGCGAGCATTCAACATGCCGTCCATGTTGTCCAGCATCTGGTTGAAGGTTTCTCGATATATAGCGATTTCTTCAGCGATCGACCGGGTGATCGTGTTCTGCAGGAGAATCTCATTTGTCTCCAGAGCCCGTCGGTTGATTTCCATAGTCTTGGAGGCATAGAAAATCAGAGGGCCGACGCTGGCCAGCAGCATCACCGCCAAAATAACGTAGAGCAGGCGAATCTGTTTCATTTTATCCAGCCGCCCCAATTTCTTTACATGCCAACCCGCGTTAAACCATCCAAACGGAACGGTCCTACGAGAATTTTAGGCAATCTAAACCCTGGCATCAAGCGGAAACAATGAAGGTTCGATGTTTCGGTAGGCCCTTTTTAGACACATGGAACAGCGGTTGAGGTATTCGATCCCATACGGCGAAGGATTTTATCTCAATTCATAGCTAACTCTGCTGCCAAAACGCGTTTCAGACATTCGCTTTTCACCAAAATATCGTTCCCGGAATGGAATCAACCGTTGACACCGATTTCCACGGTGTGATAAAAATTTAAGGTTCCACTGCAAGTAGCGGCAAATTCATAGGGATCAGCGAACAGGACCGGATGGCGGACGAAAAAACACTCGAACCTACAGGCGAGAAGCCTGCTCCGGCACCGGCCGCAGCAGCTGCAACTCCAACTCCACCACCGAAGCCGGTGGCCAAGGAGCCTTCGGCGCCTTGTGGCGATCCGTGGACGGGTGAGCTGGCCGAGACCGTCAAGCAGGCTTTTCCGGATCAGGACGTTCAGGCTTGGACATACCTCGGACAAAATTGTCTGATCGTTCCCCGGGAGACCATTCTCCAGGTTTGCTTATATTTGAAGAACGAAGCATCGTTTGCGTTGTTGGCCGATTTGACCGCTGCGGATTATCCCAAGCGCGAGCGGCGCTTTGATGTCATCTACCAGTTGTTCTCATTTACTCGCAATGAGCGTTTGCGCGTAAAGGCTTATGTTGGTGAAACGGAGTCCATCGAGAGCGTGATGTCCGTTTGGATTGGCGCCGATTGGATGGAGCGGGAAGTTTTTGATATGTTCGGTATCCGCTTTGATCATCACCCGAACATGAAACGGATTCTGCTTCCTGATGAATGGGAAGGGCACCCGCTGCGCAAGGATTACGGAATTTTGAAGCAGGATGAGAAGTGGGTGCGGGAGAATCTGCATATTCAGAGTGGGCAGTAGTGATTTTAAGTGTGGGCACGTAGATAGGGTTTGGGCACATAGAGAAATTATGCGATCTGGCAAATTACATCTTTCGGGGAGAATCGCTTAATGGCGACCACGCCTCCCGTCATCCCCCCACTGGCCCCCAACGCCACGTTCCTCGACACGAACGAGCTCGTCATCAACATGGGGCCGCAGCATCCGTCCACGCACGGCGTGCTGCGCGTGATCCTGAAGCTGGATGGCGAGAGGATATTGGGCACCGAGTGCGTGATCGGCTATCTCCACCGCGGGGTGGAGAAGATCGCCGAGAATCGCACCTACACGCAGTTTGCCCCCTACGTTGACCGCATGGACTACGTCGCCGCCGTTTCCAACGGGCTGGGCTATTGCGAGACCATCGAGAAGCTCCTGAACGTCGAGGCACCCCCGCGTGCCCGCTTCGTGCGCACCATCCTCACCGAGCTGAACCGGATCTCGAGTCACTTGCTTTGGCTGGGCACGCATGCCATCGATCTGGGAGCCATCACGCCGCTGTTTTACTGTTTCCGCGAGCGCGAGGAGATCCTTAAGATTTTTGAGAACTATTGCGGCGCGCGTCTCACTACACATGCATTCCGCATCGGCGGGCTGCAGTATGAGACCTACGACGGGTTTGATCAGCAGGTCCGGGCTTTCTGCAATCAGTTCATGGAGAAGATTGCCGAATATGAAACGCTGCTGACCGGCAACCGTATCTGGTTGGAGCGCACCAAGGGTGTCGGTATTCTTACCGCGGCAGAGGCCATTGATTTCAGTGTTACTGGCCCGCTATTGCGCGCCAGTGGCGTGAAGTTTGATCTGCGCAAAGCTCAACCCTACGCGGCCTATGCCGAAGTTGATTTCGATATTCCGGTCGGCGAGAACGGCGATACGTTTGATCGTTACGTGGTTCGTATGGAAGAGATGCGGCAATCGATCCGCATCGCCCGCCAGTGCCTGGACAAGCTGCCCGAAGGGCCCGTGATGGCCAAGGTGCCCAAGATCATGAAGCCGCCGGTGGGAGAGGTTTACCACGCCATTGAAGCCCCGAAGGGTGAGCTGGGCTACCACGTGGTCAGCGATGGCAGCACCCAGCCCTATCGCATTCGCGTCCGCCCGCCTTCCTTCATCAATTTGCAGGCGCTGGATCGCATGGTGCGTGGCCTATTGGTGGCTGATGTGGTGGCGGTGATTGGAACCATTGATATTGTTCTCGGTGAAGTGGATCGTTAAAGAAACGTGGCAACGAGATTTAGAAAGTATCGAGAGGATTTAAGTGTTGCAGATTCCTGCCGCAATTGAGCCGTTCATCTGGCCGTTCGTTTACGGCGCGGTCATCCTGCTGGTGTTCCCGCTGCTGGCGGGTTACATCGTGCTGCTGGAACGCAAGGTGATGGCGGACATTCAGGTGCGCCTGGGTCCTATGCGCGTGGGACCGCACGGCCTTCTGCAACCTTTGGCCGACGCGCTGAAGTTGCTGATCAAGGAAGATATTATCCCGACCTTGAGCGACAAATGGATATTTTGGATATCGCCCATTATTTCGGTAGTTACGGCTCTGGTGGCGGTCTTTCTGATTCCGATGAGCGATAAGCTGCCGGTCCCCGATACCAACATCGGTTTGCTCCTGGTTCTTTCGCTTACTTCCGTAGGCATTCTTGGGATCATTCTTGGTGGATGGAGTTCCAATAGCAACTACCCGCTGTTGGGAGCGCTGCGTTCGACGGCCCAGTTGGTAAGCTACGAAATAGCGCTGGGTTTCGCGCTGATCGGTGGCCTGATGCTGGCTGGAACTTTAAGTTTGCAGGGCATCGTGATGGCGCAGAAGGAACAAGGGATTTGGTTTGTCTTCTGCCAGCCCGTCGCCTTCGTCATTTATTTTATCGCCGCACTCGCCGAGACCAATCGCGCGCCGTTTGATATGCCGGAAGCCGAATCTGAAATTGTTGCGGGCTATCACACCGAATTCAGCGGTTTCCGTTTCGCTCTGTACTTTCTGGCTGAATACGCCAATATCGTGATCGTCTGTTCCATCATGACGATCCTGTTTCTAGGCGGCTGGCTGCGTCCGTTTCCAAATGTTGCGGCGCTTGAATTTCTTAACTTCGCCCCCGCGCTGGTTTTGCTTGGGTTAGGTGGGGCCTGCCTGATTGGTCTGGACCGCAAGCCCAGCAAGCCACAGAAACTGGGCATGGTCGGCCTCGGCGGAGCCTTTATTCTGGCAGGACTGGCCTGCCTGTTGCCGCCAGTGATGGAAGCCGTTCACGGCTTGTTTTGGTTTATGCTGAAGGTCTTCATGGGAGTTTACACCTTTATCTGGATTCGCTTTACGCTGCCTCGTTACCGCTACGATCAGTTGATGAACATCGGTTGGCGCTGGCTGATTCCCCTCGCCATCGCCAACGTGATCGTTACCGGTATCGTGATGCAGCGTGAACAGATTTTTGCCGCGTTTGGCCTGAGATAGGCCAGCGGTGAAAGAGACATAGTCGATTAGGATTCGGGAAGCTGATGCAAAGCGTACTGCCTAGTTTATTTTTTTATGCCCTGGCGACGATGATTCTCGTCAGCGCGGTGGTTACCATTACCCGCCGCAACGCGGTTCATGCCGTGATCTGGCTGATCTCGACGCTGCTGGGCATCGCGGGACTCTTTCTGCACCAGCACGCCGAGTTTCTGGCGGCGGTTCAGGTGATTGTCTACATCGGCGGCATCACCGTGCTGTTCCTGTTTGTGATCATGCTCGTTAATCTGGACGAGGCGGCGAAGAAAAAGCAGTTCTCTGGCCAGTGGAAGATCGTGGTCATCTGCGCTGGCGCACTGCTGGCCGAGCTGGGTTACTTCATATTCAAGGGTGCGGAAGGTTTTTATTTCGCTGAACCCGCCGGCGGATCGCTGCAACCGAACACCCAGTTGATCGCGCTGGCGCTTTATCGCGATTACTTGCTGCCCTTCGAGTTGGCCTCACTGTTGTTGTTGGTGGCGATGATCGGCGCGGTCGTGCTGGCCAAAAAAGATTTGAAGTAAGCGTTATCCCGAGTCATGCGGACACGGTAGGACTGGATCGATTGAAGGACCAAGAGTTTGAAGGAGAAGTTTCGCAATGCCCCCTGTACCCACCGCGCATTATGTGTTTCTGAGCGCGGCACTGTTCACCATCGGGATGATCGGCGTGCTGACACGCCGCAATGTCGTTATCATTCTGATCTCGATCGAACTGATGCTGAACGCGGTGAACATTAACCTGGTGGCGTTCTCCAATTTACTGCAATCGGTGAACGGACAGGCCTTCGCCATCTTCGTGATCGTGGATGCCGCGGCGGAAGCCGCCGTGGGACTGGGCATTGTGATTGCCCTGTTCCGCAACAAAGAAACGATACAGGCTGACGAAATTGATCTGATGAAATGGTAATGCGCCACTGGAAGCGCTAATGACGACATGAACTTTCTTGGACTCATCTGGATGATTCCGCTGTTCCCCGCCGCCGGGGCCGTGGCCATGCTGCTGTTTGGCAAGAAGTTGCCCAACTGGCTGGTCAGCATCATCTGCCCGGGCATGGTGTTTATGTCATTCCTGGTTTCAGTCGGAGCTGTCTATCAGCTTTCGTCCCTGCCGGAACGGCAATTCGAGAAAATTCTCTACTCCTGGGTTCCGGGTGCTTCTTTCCAGATGGCCAACGGCCAGTTGAGCAATCTCGGCGCTGACTGGGGCTTCCTGCTGGACCCTCTGTCTTCCATCATGATTCTTGTGGTAACCGGAGTCGGCTTCCTGATTCACGTTTACGCAACCGGTTACATGTCGCATGAAGGCGGCTTCTATCGCTTCTTCGGCTACTTGAATCTGTTCATGTTCTCGATGCTTACGCTGGTTCTGGCCAATAACTATCTCCTGTTGTTTGTCGGATGGGAAGGCGTGGGCGTCTGCTCCTATCTGCTGATTGGTTTCTATTTCCACAAGAAGTCCGCCTCCGATGCCGGCAAGAAGGCTTTCATCGCCAACCGCGTAGGAGATGCCGGAGTGGTCCTCGGCATGTTTACCATGCTGGCCACCTTCGGATCGATCCGTTACACCAACGTGATCGCGCAAGCCGGGAGCGGAAATTATCACCTCGGCGACGCCGCAATTACCGCGATTACGCTGCTTCTGTTCATCGGAGTAACAGGCAAGTCAGCGCAGGTGCCTCTTTACGTTTGGCTGCCGGACGCCATGGAAGGCCCCACGCCGGTCAGCGCGCTGATCCACGCGGCGACGATGGTCACGGCGGGCGTGTACCTCATGGTGCGCTCGAACATTCTCTATGTACTTTCACCGGACACCATGGCCGTGGTCGCCGGAGTCGGAGCATTCACGGCGATCTTCGCCGCAACCATCGGTATCGCTCAATATGACATCAAGCGCGTGCTGGCCTACTCCACCGTCAGCCAGCTTGGCTACATGGTGCTGGCCTGCGGCGTCGGCGCATTTGGCGCAGGCGTGTTCCATCTGATGACCCACGCTTTCTTCAAGGCTCTGCTCTTCCTTGGCGCAGGCTCCGTGATCCACGCCATGTCCGGCGAGCAGGACATGCGCAAAATGGGCGGGCTTGCGAAAAAAATTCCCTACACGCACGCGACCTTCCTCGTTGCCGCGCTGGCCATCATCGGCACTCCATTATTTTCAGGATTTTTCAGCAAGGACGAAATTCTCTGGCGGACCTTTATTAGTCCTGTCGGCTCAAGCATTTTGCTTTACGGCGTGGCCCTTATTACCGCCGGACTGACCGCCTTCTACATTTGGCGGCTGATGTTCATGACATTTTACGGGGAGTCACGCGTGGATCATCACGCAGCACATCATTTGCACGAATCGCCTCCCGTCATGACCATTCCGCTGATGGTCCTTGCCGTCCTGTCGCTCGCTGGCGGCTGGATCGGCTGGCCGACTGTGCTTGGTGGCAGCAACCATCTGGAGCATTGGCTGGAGCCGGTGCTGGGTCCCGGCGCGAAAATTCTGGAAGAGCACGCTGCGCACGGCGAACACGCTCACTCCACCGAGTACATGCTGATGGCGCTGTCGGTGATCGTCGCCTTTTCCGGTCTGTCTCTGGCCTACTATTTCTTCATCAAGAACCGCGCCGCCGGCGACAGCATCGCCCAGAACTTCAGCGGCGTGCAAAAACTTCTGGAAAACAAGTATTACGTGGACGAGGTTTACAACGCGGTGTTGGTGCGCGGCCTGGTGATGAATGGCGGCGAGGCCCTCAGCAAATTCGACGCGCGCATCATCGACGGTGGTGTGAATGGCGTGGCCTGGCTTACGCGCCTCATCTCTACTGTCTCCATGTGGTGGGATAAGTGGATTGTGGACGGCGCAGTGCGGTTGACTGCGCTGGTTGTTAACCTGACCTCCTACCCGGCGCGCATTCTGCAAACCGGGCGAGTGCAGCTTTATGCGTTTTCGATTTTGACCGGATTGCTGATTTTTTTCAGTTATTACCTGTTTAAGTAATCGGCAAACGACTGTGATTGACCGGGGATTAGACAAAGATTAGTCGAGGAATAGAAGAATGTGGTTCCATGATCATATCTTAAGCATCGTGATGTTCCTGCCGCTGGCGGGAGCGCTGCTCATGCTGTTTCTCCCGAACGAGAACAAGACCCTCATCCGCTGGTCGGCGAACGTCATCGCCTTCCTCGGCTTTTTGGTCTCGCTCCCGCTGGTCTTCTGGTTTGACAACAGTGACGGCGGCTTTCAGTTCATGGAAAGCGCGGAGTGGATCCCCTCCATCGGTGCGCGCTATGCGCTAGGCATTGATGGCATCAGCTATTTGCTGATCATGCTGGCGACCTTGCTGGGCTTCATTGGCGTGCTGTGCTCCTGGACCTACATCGAGAATCGAGTGAAAGAGTATTACATCTTCCTGCTGTTGTTGCAGACGGGCATGATGGGCGTCTTTATGTCCATGGACTTCTTCCTGTTCTACGTTTTCTGGGAAGTCATGCTGGTGCCCATGTATTTTCTGATCGGCATCTGGGGCGGCCCGCGCAAGCTCTATGCGGCGATTAAGTTTTTCCTCTATACGCTGTCCGGTTCCGTGTTGATGTTGCTCGGCATTCTGGCCATCTACTTCTGGAATCACAGCGTCTCCGGAGTTTGGACGTTTGATATTCCCACGCTCTCCAATCTGAGCATGCCGCTCAACCTGCAACTGTGGCTCTTCGCCGCCTTCTTCGTCGGATTTGCCATCAAGGTTCCCATGTTCCCCTTCCACACCTGGCTCCCGGACGCCCACGTGGAAGCGCCCACGGCTGGCTCCGTGATCCTGGCCGGCGTTCTGCTGAAGATGGGCACTTACGGTTTCCTGCGCTTCTCGCTGCCTATGCTCCCAGACGCCGCGCGCGACTCGCGGGTTATGACCGCCATGGTTACGCTTTCGTTGATCGGTATTGTTTACGGCGCACTGGTTTCTCTCATGCAGAAAGATTGGAAGAAGCTGGTCGCCTATTCTTCTGTCAGCCACATGGGCTTCATCACCCTGGGAATTTTCGTGCTGAACCCCAATGGCATCACC
This sequence comes from Acidobacteriota bacterium, assembly GCA_009691245.1. Lineage (NCBI taxonomy): Bacteria > Pseudomonadati > Acidobacteriota > Acidobacteriota bacterium. The sequence continues at coordinate 15,899 of SHUM01000010.1, forward strand.
GGCAGCATTATCCAGCAGATCAACCACGGCATCTCGACCGGCGCGCTCTTCCTGCTAGTGGGTATTATCTACGAGAGGCGGCACACGCGAGAAATCGCGGAGTTTGGCGGCCTGTCGCACATCATGCCGGTTTACGCCACCATGTTCCTCATCGTTGCCATGTCCTCGTTGGGCCTGCCAACGCTGAACGGGTTCATAGGAGAGTTTGTGATTTTGCAGGGAGCATTTGAAGCCAATAGAACCTGGGCTGCCATCGGAACACTGGGTATTGTGCTCGGCGCGGCCTACCTGCTGTGGCTCTATCAGCGGACCATGTTTGGAACGCTCGACAATCCCAAGAACAAAGAACTCAAAGACGTCAATTTCCGCGAGGCGGTAACGCTGATTCCGTTGATCATCTGGGCATTCTGGATTGGCCTGTACCCCAAGCCATTCTTCGATGTGCTGGAGAAGCCCGTGCAGCGCATCGTGCGGCGCGTACGGCCCGACTATTACGCAGGCGGTGTATATACGCCTCCCCCTCCGGCGGCTCCGGAAGCAGCAGAGGAAGCTGGCGGCGGGGCCCCGGCGGAGCAGTAGCTCCCCATCATTACGTCGGGCAATAGGGCGGGGAAGCTCGAAAAGTTTCCCCATTTAGAAAACGGGACTACGTTAGATCGAAAATATGCTGAACGAATATTTCTCCTCGGTTGATCTTCTGGTGCTCAAGCCAGCCATCCTGCTCACGCTCTTCGCTATCGGCGTGCTGCTGACGGATCTGATGCTGGAACCAGAGCAGAAGTATCTCAACGCCGTCATGGCGCTGGCTGGTGTGGGCTTTGCCGCCTATAGCTTGGGGCCGTGGCCACTGGGCTTGCAGCACCAGATGGGTATGGCTGGCGTGGACGCCCTGGAGGCTTTCCGCGGCGCGGTCATTGTGGATAGTTTCGGCATCTACTTCATGTGGTTGTTCCTGATCGCCGCGGCTCTCTCCATTCTTATATCCATCCGCTATCTTGAAATTGAAGGCGAGAATCGCGGGGAGTATTACGCCATCATGCTGATGGCCACCGTGGGAATGATTTTTCTGGCCATCGGCATGGACCTCATCACGCTCTTCATGGGCCTCGAGCTGATGGTCATTTCGATTTATATTCTCACCGGCTATCTGCGTCGTGACCGCCGCTCGAATGAAGCGGCGCTCAAATATCTATTGCTCGGAGCGTTTTCCTCCGGCATTCTGCTTTACGGCATGTCTCTGCTCTATGGACTGAGTGGATCAACCGACCTGCGAATTATTGCGTCGTCCATTTCGCAACGCCCGGCTGGCGACCCGCTAGTGCTCATCGCTGTCATCACTATCTGCGGCGGCTTGTTTTTCAAGATCGGCGCCGTCCCATTCCACCAATGGCTGCCGGATGCCTATGAAGGCGCGCCGCATTGCGTTACCGCCTTCATGTCCGTGGGCCCCAAGGCCGCATCGTTTGCCTTTTTGATTCGCATGTTCCTGGTCCCGCTGGCCTCGGTGCGCGACGTATGGCTCCCCCTGGTGATTGGCGTGGCCATTGCCACCATGACCATCGGAAATCTCGCGGCCATCACGCAAACCAACGTCAAGCGCATGCTGGGCTATTCAGCCATCTCGCACGCAGGTTATATGCTGCTCGGCATCATCTCCGGCAATGAGAACGGGTTGAAGGGCATTGTGATCTATCTGATGGTCTACACTTTCATGAACCTTGGCGCGATGGCGGTGATTGTGGCCATGCGTCGCAAGGATATTATCGGCGATGAGATCGACGATTTTGCGGGCTTGATCTATAAGTCTCCAACGGCGGCCGTGCTGATGCTGATCTTCCTGTTGTCGCTTGCCGGAATTCCTCCCACCGCAGGGTTTATTGGAAAGTACTTCATCTTCTTATCGCTGATTGAGACGGGCCACTACGGGCTGGCGGTTGTTGCAGTCCTCTACGTTGCCGTTTCGCTCTACTACTACTTCCAGATTGTCACTTCCATGTTTACCCGCGAAGCCACCGACAACGTCGCGCCGGCAATGGCGCCCGGCATCCGTCTGGCGCTGGGCATCAGTTTGGCGATGACCTTGTTCATCGGCCTTTATCCTGATCCCATTATTAATATTGCGGGAAACACTGTCGCCTCCATTCTCCGCTAAGGTCTGCTGTACACTAGTGGCGGTATGACTTCCAACGATTCAATTCCAGGACCATCTGGTCCGTCTGCGCCGAATAAACAGCCGGTGAAGAAGACTTCCGCGTGGGGACAGGTTGCCCGCTACTCGGCGATTGGGATGACGATTCCTTCGCATCTGGTGGCCGGTTGGCTGATCGGCACATTCCTGGACTGGGTCTTCACGAAGACATACCTGAATATTGTTTTTGTCTTGGTCGGCATCGTCTCCGGGTTCATCGAAATGATCCGGCTGGCCAGCCGGGACACGGACTAGCCGATGCGCCGCGATCATCCCATCTCGCCATTTGCGGGAGAGCCTCCCACCCGTGATTTGGCTGAAGCCATTGCGCGCAGAACCCCGATCCCTCGGCAGGAATTGGCGCTGATCGAGGGATATGAACGCCGCATCCGGCGCGCCATGTGGTGGCTGAGTGCGGTCGGGATAGCTGCATTTTGGGTGTGGCGTGGATGGAGCTGGGCGGCTGGTTTTGCCGCAGGAGCCATTCTTTCCGGATTGAACTTTCATTGGATAAAATCCGCGGTGAATGTTATCACGGATGCCGTTACCTCCCAGGCGCGGGCCACGGCGCAAGAAGGCAGTCCGCCGCCAAAGACCAGCCAGGGGTACGCGATCGCGCGATTCATCTTCCGGTACGCGTTGATTGGCTTAGTAGGATATACTATATTGCTAAGTTCGGTCGTCAGCTTGACGGCCTTCCTGGCGGGACTCTTTCTGGCCATTGCGGCATTAATGGCGGAAGCGGCTTACCAGGTGATTCACGATCTAAATCAAAGTTTTAGGACTAAATAGTCATGGAACATCAGCAGTTGTGGTTCACCGCTTTGCTCAATAGTGTTCTGGGTGGTCCCATCGCCGCGTTGATGGCAGCGGTGGGCCATCCAGCCGCCGATCCGGCGCACCCCGTCGCCAACCACTATGCCATGCAGGTGTTCGCTGCTTTGGTCATCATGGTCATCCTTGGGGTGGTTCGAGCGGGAATCTCCATGGACCGGCCGGGCAAGCTGCAACAGTTCTTCGAGCTGATTATTGACGGCATTGACGGGATGCTGGATGACATCGTGGGCCACGGGGCCAGGAAATTCATCCCCTTGCTTTTCACCCTGGCAGTGTTCATCTTCCTGTGCAATGTTTTGGGAATCATCCCAACCCTGGCCACGCCCACCGATCAGATTTCCGCGACGCTGGGATTGGCGATGGTGGCTTTTGTTTATTACAACTACTGGGGCATTCATCATCATGGCCCGTGGGGATACATCAAAGCTTCTTTCATGGGACCGATGTGGGCGATTGCTCCGCTCATGCTGCCAATTGAACTGGTCAGCCACGCGGCTCGGGCGCTGTCACTTTCCGTGCGCCTTATGGCCAATATGATCGCGGGACACAACATCACGCTGATCTTCGCAGGTTTGGTTCCACTCGGATTGCCTATAATGTTCGAGGGTCTTCATATGTTTGTCGGACTATTGCAGGCGTACGTTTTCATCATGCTGACCACGGTTTATTTGGCCGGCGCAGTCGCTGAAGAGCACTAAACCAATTTCATTTTAATCGGCTTTTTCCGTACAGCCCGCAGCGTGAGGCTCCATAGCAAGAGGGGTGTGGAGCAACCACCCACTGAAGGGCGATTCATTGATCGATAAGGAGCACGCATGAAGAAAATGATGTATTCACTGGCATCGCTGGCCATGCTGGCCGGCGCCACGCCCGCCTTCGCGCAGGAAGCTGCCGGCAGCGGAATGGGCGCGGCCAACTGGGTCGCCATCACCGCCGGATTCGCCATGGCCATTGCCTCGGGGCTATGCGGGCTGGCGCAGGGCAATGCCGCTGCGGCCGCCGCCGAAGGCATGGCACGCAATCCGGGAGCCACCGCCGGCATTCGCCTGGCGTTGATTCTCGGACTGGCTTTCATCGAATCACTCGCTTTGTACACCTTCGTTATCATTTTCATCAAAGTGGCCTAAGTTTTAGGGCACTGGAAGTGGACCAATCATCCATCCGGGACGTCCGATTCTTTCGGGCGTCCCATTGCTTTTTGAATTCGCCGTAAATTTCACCAGCGCATTTCTAATGCTTTCTTCCAGCGTAGTCCACTCGTTGTAGTTTGCCGCCTGGAAGCACGGTGAACCGCTCGCCCCGCCACTCCACCTGCTTGCCGAAAAATGCCGCCAGCCAGATCAGAAAACTCACTGCATCCTGCACCGGGAGCAACCAACTGGATCTCGCAAATGTGCGGTCCTGCAGGACGAGCGACGCGGTGATCGCGGCCAGCAAATAGCGGCCCGTCAGGCCCAGCATGACGAGGATTGCTGTGAGCAAGCTGTCTGGGGGAGACACCAGCCAAGTTAATCCCGCCAAGGGCAGCGTGTGCATAAATACCTGGCCGACATACCCGGCGGGCCTCGAACGGCGGGAGCTGCGTTCCCAGCGCAGGCTGTGTGAGATCGCGTGAGCAAACGAATCGTTATAAACAAGGTGTTCCGGGATCGTGTTGGAAATCTCCACTCGGTGCCCCATCCGCGCGACTTGTTCGCCGAGAATAAAATCGTCGGCGAGATAATCCCCCAGTATTGTGAACCCGCCCATCTGTTCGACAAGAGTCTTTCTGACGGTCATCGTGGGGCCAAGGGAGAACTTGAGACCGAGCAGAACCCAAGCGGACAGCACGCCCGGAATAAACTGCGTGTTCATTCCAAAGGTTTCAAGCTGCGACCACAGCGTTGTGCCCGGAACACCGCGCGAAAGTACGGTGGTCATGCCCACGCGAGAATCGCTCAACGGCGCAACCACACTGCGCAGATAATCGGGCGCAACGCGCACGTCGCTGTCGCTGATGACCAGGACCTCGTGCGCGGAAGCCTCCATCATCGCCTCCATGCCATGCACCTTCGCATTGAGATATTTCGGAGAGCCAATGAGCAACAGTCTGGAGGGAACGAATGGATACTGGGCCTGCAACCGGCGCACAATCTCCACAGCGGGATCTGATTCCTCACGGGCGGAGAACAATATTTCGAAGCAGGGATAATCCTGCTGATAGAAACTGCGCAGATTCTCTTCGAGCTCGCGGTCCGCGCCGTATACGGGTTTCAGTAAGGAGACGGGCGGAGTAAAAGCCGCCAGCGGAGCCGCCAAGGAAGACTGCTTGCGGCGATTCAGGAAACGGATCGCGCCGAAGATGGCGATTGCGCAGTAGGCCAGAGACCCGCAGGTGAGCGCGGCCAATATCCAGTAGCTGAAAGTCAGAATACTCACCGAGTATCTCGCGTGGAGGCAGAAAAATTACCGAGCCGCGGCCTCTGTAAAGAGCGAATCCAATATCTTGCAGGCCTGATCGATCAATTTTTTGTCAACGATCAATGGTGGCAGAAAGCGGATGACGGTCTCATGGGTGCTATTCAGGATTATGCCGCGCTCGAGTCCGCTAATTACGATTGGCTTGCTGGGACGGTCGAGTTCGACAGCCAGCATGAGGCCCCGCCCGCGCACCGAGAGGATCATGGCGTGCTTCTTCTGAAGCTGTTCCAGCCGCTTCTTGAAATAAGTTCCCATCTTTCGGGTATTCTGTAGAATTTTCTCGTCCTTCAATACGGCTAAAAACTCCAGCGCGACGCGGCAGGCCAGCGGACCTCCGCCAAACGTGGACCCGTGCATGCCGGGGACAAAGTTTGCCGCAGCTTCTTCGCGGGCTAGGAACGAACCCAGCGGGAGTCCGCCGCCGATGGGCTTGGCCAGCACTACGATGTCCGGCTTAACACCGAATGCATGGGTTGCCAGATAATCTCCCGTGCGCCCAAGGCCAGTTTGAATCTCGTCGATAATCAGCAGCGCGTTATGCTTCTTCGCCAGGGCTGATGCAGCACGCAGATATTCCCTGGTGATCTCAAAGATTCCACCCTCGCCCTGAATCGGCTCGAGCAGAATGCCGCAGGTATGGTCATTCACGCTGGACTGAAGGGCTGCAATGTCGTTCATGCGGACAAATTTGAATCCCGGCACCAGAGGCTCGAAAGGCTCACGATACTTGACATTGCCGGTAGCGGAAAGCGCGCCGAAGCTGCGTCCGTGAAATGAATTTTCGAGGGCGACGACTTCATACTTGTTCTTATTGATCTTTACGCCATGGGCGCGAGCCATCTTGAGTGCGCCCTCCACAGCCTCAGTGCCGCTGTTACAGAAGAAGACGCGGTCCATTCCCGTGATCTTTTTGAGCGCCGCCGCCAGAGGCGCCTGATACTCGTGATAGAAGAGATTCGAGGTGTGAATCAACTTGGTAGCCTGCTCGCGAATCACCTTGACCAGACGCGGATGCGAATAGCCGAGGGCGTTAACCGCCAGTCCAGAAACGAAGTCGAGATACTTTTTCCCATCGGTGTCCCAGACCCAGCAGCCCTTTCCGCGCGCCACAATCAGATTGTAGCGGGCGTAGGTCTGTATCAGGTGCTGCTGCTCGCTCTCGACGACATTTGTTTTTTTCTTCCGCAATTTAGCCTGAGCCATGGTGCATCCGCCCCTGGTTATTTTGTTCTAAATAGACCATCCATCGATCAGTTTACTAGCAGTGACGAGCTTGGCGACAAAATGTATAATTATACACGTCTATGAATATATACACATTTCGGTTGGAAGCGTCAAGCGTGAAGTTGGTGCCGAATCAGTCTGCTGCCGCCCTCTCATTCAAATTAGTGAGTATTCCGATTCGGGTCCTTTCTTGTCAACAGAAAATCGGATGGGCGCGGATATATTGGTGAACAGCAGTGATAGAGTGGCACTTGCCTGTCATCAGGCTGGAGTAACTTTGTTAGCAGGACGGGCTGTTTGATGGACTCTTGGAAGGAAGGCTGGCAGCCGGTTTCCAAACCGGCCTTCATAGGCTGGACGGCTTTCTATTCTCTCTTCTTACTGCACGCCGCCACCAACCGAGATGGTTTCCTGGTTGTGGATCAAGTAAACCTGATTGTTCATGAGGCTGGCCATCTGCTGTTTGGTTGGCTTGGACAAACTCCAGGCGTGTGGGGAGGGACGTTGTTTGAATTGATCGTGCCCGCGGCCCTCGCGATCCACTTTGGACTTCGCCGCGAAGCGACTGGCGTTGTTTTTTGCCTTTTTTTCTTCTTCGAGAACTTTCTTTACATATCCGTATACATGGCAGATGCACGGGCGCAGGTCTTGCCATTGGTTACGGTGGGCGACCCGGAAATGGGGTCGCACGATTGGTTCGCGATTTTTTCCTCTCTTGGACTCTTGTACTACGATACCGGGATCGGACGATTCGTGTGCATGGTTGGTTGGCTGGGAATGCTGGCCGCGATCGTGTTGCTATGGTGGTTTTACCAGGCAGGGAAGCAGCTCCAGGATGAGCGCCAAAGCAGCCAGGCCCCTGCGTAGTCGAAGACCTCCGCATGATGCAAACCGGCACAAAGGTACCTGTATTTGCAATTGCCCATTTCTTGATAGATGGTGAAAGGCATATAATACAGAATGATCTTTCTGTCGTCAGGCAGAGGTGGTTATGTCGAGCTTTTTATTGCCAGGTTGAGGCATTTCCGGTGTTGACCCAACCGGCGGGTAGAAGCCGAAATTTTATGAGTTGGAATAGGAATTGATCATGTTAAATATTTTCCGCCGCCGCGATCTCCTGATTCGCATTCTTTCGGGTGCCTTCCTCGTAGCTGTTTGTTTGTCGATGGTGATTACTCTAATTCCGGGTATGACCGGGAGCACCGTAGACCCCACTGTAGGCAAGGTTGTCGCCGAGGTCGGTAGCGAGGAGATTACCTCGACCGAATTGCAGGCTGGAGTGATGAATCTGACGCGAAGCGCGCGCATTCCCGCCGAGATGGTGTGGAACTACTCCACCCAGGTGCTGGACGAACTGGTCCTGGAGAAGGCGACGCTTCAGGAAGCCGAGCGGTTGGGTATCCACATTACCGAGGCTAAGTTACAGGACCGCCTGCGCCAGATTCCCGACCTTTTTCCCCAAGGGAAGTTTGTGGGCAAGGAACAATATGAAAATCTAGTCTTTGAGCGTATGGGAACCTCACCTGCTGAATTCGAACGGCGATTCCGGAATTCATTGGTTACGGAACAATTCCGCAAGCTCGTTACAGATTCGATCTCCGTATCCCCGGAAGAGATCCGCAAGGAGGTTGTTGCGGAGAATGAGACTTTCGTCCTCAGCTATGCATATATCGATCCGGAGACCGTGAAGAAGGAAATAGCCACGCCGGATCCGCTAGTGGAAACTTACTTTGGGCAGAATAAGAGTAGCTACCAGGTCGGGGAGAAACGGATCGGCAAAGTTTTGCTATTGGATCGCGCCGCGGTGGAGAAGTCAGTGGTGATCTCCGATGCGGACATTCGCAAATATTACCAGGATCGCATCGACAGCTATCGCACAGAGGAGCGCGTTGCGGTCAGCCACATTCTGATAAAGGCTGACGGCAAAGACAAGGCCGTTTTGGAAGCAGCCAGGAAGAAATCGGAAGATTTAGCCAAACAGCTGCTGGCCGGCGCCGATTTCGCAGCCCTCGCCACCAAGAATTCAGAGGATGCCGGCAGCGCGGTAAAGGGCGGAGACCTCGGCTATATTACTCGTGGCCAGACTGTGCCGGGCTTTGAGCAGATGACCTTTGGATTGGAGCCTGGAGCGGTGAGCTCACCCGTGCAGACCGAGTTTGGTTTCCACCTGATAAAAGTTCGTGAACATCAACAGGCTCATCTGCGCACTGTGGATGAGGTGCGTGGAGAAATCCAAGCGGCCTTGATGACCGAACGAGTACAAACGGCGCTTACCACCAAAGGCGAGCAGGCAGCCGTTGAATGGCGAAAGAATATTGCTGATGCTCGGAGCATCGCGACCAAGTACGAGGCCACGGTGATCGATATTCCCGGCGCATTGCGCACGGAGATGGTCCCCGGCGTTGCTGGTTCCGGCCCCGTTATGCAGGAATTGTTTAGCATCGAGAAGGGTTGGGTTGGCCGACCGATTCCCGTGGGGACTGGCGTCGCGGTGCCGCTGAATGTTGAAATTCAGCCAGCCCGTCCCGCGCAGTTCAGTGAAGTAAAAGAAAGAGTCCGTGCGGATTATCTCAATCAGCAGGCGCGGTCGTTGGCACTCATCCAGGCCCAGGGTTTGGCACAGGCACTGGAAAAGCAGGAAAAGAAAGACATAGCTACTGCCGCCAAGGGCTTGAAGCTAACAGTGAAGACCAGCCCCGCAGTTAGCCGGACCGGATCAATCGACGGAGTAGGCTCGCTGGGCATACTCATGCCCAGTCTGAAGACGCTGAAGCAGGGCGAAGTTGCGGGTCCGATTGTCGCCGGTGCGGGACAGATCGTTTACCAGCTTGCTTCGCGCTCCACCCCTCCCGAGGCAGTCCTGGCCCTGCAGCAAAAAAACGTGGAGCAGCGACTGCGCGTAGAGAAGCAGAATTTGGCATTTAATGCCTTTCAAGAGAGCTTGAAAAAACGGCTGACCGACAGCGGCGATCTGGTGATTCACCAGGATGTGCTGAGCCAGATGGGAACACCCTTGGGGGCTCCTCCAGTGCCGATGCCCTAATCAAGCGCATTGGAGTGTCCGCATTCCAACGGCATTGATTATTCGATTCGTCCCGTTTTCCGAGCATTGGATACGGGACCGGAGTTTTACTGTGCCGACTCCTCCCACTTCCCGTATTCATTCAATACTTCCGTTGTTCAGCGAATTTATGCGCCCACTATGTTTTGTAATAGTGGGCGCAGGACTAGTGATCCCATTTATCGCACCAAACATTTTGGCGCAGGGTTCACCGCGGCAACTGGAATTCCGTGGACAAGTATTGTTTCCCGCCGGTACCGTGCCGCCTCGCCGATGGATCACTGTAAACCTGCTGGCCGTCGGCACACCGTATTATTCGCGCACCGTTGCGCAGCGCGATGGCCGCTTCCGGTTTAAGCACCTCGACTCCGGTTCCTACACCCTATTGATCTCCATTCCGCGTGTGGGGGTAGTTTCGCGCTCCGTCGAGATCACGCCTAGCTTTGCCGATGCCAAGGGGCGCATTGAACGCCAGTTTGAGTTTACTGCGGACCAGCTTGCGCTGTTGCTGCACCCTGAAAACCGGGCCACGGTTTCGGTAAGAGAATTGCAAATCTCATTTGGCGCGAGAAGAGATTTTGAAAAGGCTCAGGCCAGGCTGCGGCGCAAGGACGACGGCGGCGCGATTCAGCATCTCGAAAGCGCTGTGGAACGCTCTCCGGAGTTCCTTGAAGCCATTAATACGCTGGGGATCATCTATTACCAGCGGCGGCAATACGATCAGGCGGAGCGATATTTCCGGCGCGCGCTGGAGATCGACGAGGATGCGGTGGAGCCCCTGGTGAATCTGGGCGGAGTGTTGCTAACACAGGGCAAGGGCAAGGAGGCCATCGTAGTGAATCAGCGTGCGATCGAGGCGCTGCCGCACGATGCGCTGGCGGCGGCGCAGCTCGGATTCAGCTACTATCTGCAAGGGGAGTACGGCGATTCCATCATGTATCTGGACCGAACCAAGGAGCTGGATCCGGCGCATTTTACCTCGCCTCAGCTCACGCTTGCGCAAATCTTCATGCGGCTTCAGCAGGCCGAGAATGCCATTGAGGAAATTGATGAATTCTTGCAATTGCGTCCCGACTCGCCCGACAGCGCCAAGGCGCGTGAGCTGCGGCAGCGGGCCTTGGAAATCATCGAAAGACAAGCCTCCAGTCAAAAGACCGGCAGTTGATGCAAATTCAGCGCGACGTACTTAACGGGCCGCGGAAGTTAAAGCCTGAAATTTCTTTTGCGCGGCATCGAACTCTGGTGTAGTCCAATGCGCCAACTCCCAGCGATCACCCGTTTGGACGAGCATCGCATCGCCTGCGTATTCCTTGCCAGTCATTGGAGTTCCCGTGCCGAGGAACGCCAGCGCTGGATGTATCTCGATCCAGACATACCGGAATTCAATGCGTCTTGTTGGCGGCGTGTCCGTGATGGTGTCAATCCTGGTGATCGAGCGCGTACCAGCTCCGAATCCGGCCACGATGCGGTGGCCCACGGTTGAGAAGTAGCGCTGCCCGTCACGAGTAATGCGCACTTCAAGCTGGCCGCCGTTGTGTGATCCTCTTACAACCCAGAAGCCAGCGTCATAGCCAGGAGTTAGCAGAGCCCGTATTTCTTCAGAAGATGACAAATTGGCGGGAAACTGGATCTCCAATGGCGGTTTGGCGAGTGGCGTAAACTTTTGCAGCAACTCGATCATCTCGGATCGCTGATTTGCCCTGACGGCCCACCACCCATATCCAAAAAGTAAGAGGATGGCACTTGCAGCAGCAAGCAGAACCAAAGGGCCTGGAGGCCAGCCAGCGGACAGGCCTTTGATTTTCGATTTCCAGTCAGCGCTATTCATCCCGGCCAGCGTAACACATCTAAATAGTTGGCGATTTGCCTCACGACTCAGCTACCACTGGGGATGTGCCGAAATGAAAACCGGTCCGCCAACAGGTAATTGGCAGTCGAGCATAGGATGATAGAGAAGACATTCGCCAATAGCGGTTGCAGTTGCAGATGCTCAATCAGCAGCCACATCATCAGCAAATTTTCCGGGATGGAGATAAGGCCCGCGCTAAGTTGGAACCGGCAGAATGCGCGGACCCAGCCGCTGTTTCCAGAAGGAGGGGGGCCACGTTGGTGAAATCCATCCGGACGGAACCCTGATCGGCAAAAGTCCAGCGCTGGTTGTTGAATGTCCAATGGAAATGCCAAGCGAAATTGTGCAAGATTGCGGCCTCCACCGCGATCGGGGTGGCGATCAGGTAATGAACTCGGAACACCTTCATCAATAGCCAGAGCGCCGCGGCCTGCACTCCAGCTCCAAGCGCACCCACCGTATTAAACTTGAGCCAGAGCATCAGGCTTGTTTGATCCTTTCTTCTCGATAGAGTCCTGCCGTATTGCGAATTACATTGATCAGCAGGACGGCGACCATGCAGATTGCTCCGATGCCGCCACCAACATCGAAAAAGTTCTGGCGCGCTCCCAGAAAGACGATACTGGGTTTCCAGAAAACCACTGCATTGCCGACGGCGAGCAGGATGCGCAACTCCGTTGGGCTGAAGAGCCAAAACGATAGATTGAACTTTCCCCGCGTGTAAGCCGCCAGATACGAATCAATTGAAAGCAGCAGGAAGGCGATCAGCAACGCAAAGGCCACTCGCTCCGACATCAACCCGGACCACGCCAGACCGCTCAGGACGAACAATGCTCCGAACGAATCGACGATGTGATCAACATAGAAGCCATAGCGCGGCCGCTGCTGCTGGCGGTAGCGGGCCAGGGTGCCGTCCAGGCTGTCGCCAAACCAATTCACCGCCAGCCAAACATTGGCCAGGAGTATAGCGGGAGGCCACCACGCGGCCAGCGCGTACGATGCTCCGGCCATGGCCAGTGCGAACAAGCCGAGGATGGTCAGATGATCCGGGCCTACGCAAGCGGGCATGCCCGCCGCCAGCCAGGCCAGTGCTTTGCTTTCAAGAGGAGCCAGCAAACTTTGTTGCTTCCTCTCGGCGTTTCGGAATTGCGCGGCGACTGCGGGAACTGAAATTGTGCTCATGGTAGCTCTCCTTTTCTAGAAAGATGTATCCCATCTGCTTTTTTGACCCCGTCTGACTGCGGCGTAGTCTGCCACTGATAGTTGTTGTAGGAGATGTCCAGCGTGGCTGTTCCGAACAAGCGTAATTGGGCCTCGCTGTGATGGTGAATGGGAAACCAATATTTCCCAAATTTTCCAAACTCGTGGACAAAGTGGGTTTCACGCACCCAGACGGAAGGCCGTTTCGCTGGCGATCCCTCGATTCGGCGCACCGCGAAATCGTTTCCGTCGATCCACACGCTCCCTCTAAAGAGATAGGGGTGCGCCGTGCGGGGCAAGACGCGAAACAGATAGAGGTTCGTGGCCGATTCATACCTCTCGAATGAAAAGTCGTAATTGCGGCGACACAAGTCCACTTGCGCGCGAACCGCGCCACGGACGGTCTCGCTCTCCACCTCCATAAGCCGATTGAACAGCAGCCGGTCCATATAGCCCGGACCGCGGCGCTCGACAACATGAAAGGTGCGCGTCTCCGGGCTCCGGTAGTCTTCCTCCAGAACGCGCAGCGCGGGCTGCGCCAATACCGGGTTGCTGGCCTCGTAGCGCCGCAGAGCTTGGTAGGACGCGATCTCCGCAATTTGGCTCTCGTACCGTTGCTCCATCCGGTCGAGGACCGTTTGCGGCGAGTGTGGCGGCACGTTCTCGCACCACCCCATCGCAGTGCTCAGCAGAAAAAATAGCATCAAGATTCCGAGCGTAATTTGTTGCATATGAGTCTCCTTTGTTTAACAACCCTAGCGCCAGGCGAAGCCCACCCGAAATCCGGTGTAGTGGCGAGGGACGGAGTGATTGAGGTCCGCGTTGTGCCGGACCTCGAAACGCATGCCAATGCGTTCTTTGATCCAGTAATCCACGCCGCCGCCGACATTGAACCAGTCCTCGGAATCCTCCAGGTTGTGCGTGCCGGTGTACCCGGCGGTCACGAAGGGAATGAATTTTCCGGAACGGTAGGCATTGCGAAAGTGGAAATAAGGATTCACAGACCATTGCCCCACATATTTCGAGATGACGCCCACCTCGCTTCCGATACCAAGGCCATTGGTGAATTGGTATTCCCCGCCGCCCCCGACCTGCCAGACGGACTCATTCGATCTGCCATTGAAAACAACGGTGGGTCCGGCAAAGACATAGCCGAGACCATGACGAAAATTCCCTTCCTGGCCCTCCTGCGCGTGCGCTGTGCTCGCCAGGAATCCAAGAATTACTGCCAGTGCCATTGCGGTCCAATTTGTTCTTTTCATACGATGCTCCTTTGTGAGTGATCGCCGGAATTACTTCCCGACACGAGCCATAATCGGCGAAGTCATGAAGGCCATCAATGCACTGAGCCTGAATTAAAAATGAGTTAGAGAATCGCCCACAAGGGACCTGCAATAGCATGAAAATAAATGGATAATTTGAAATGAAGCGGCAGGTGAACAACGGGTGAACCGCTGGTATACTGCGGCCAAACTGCCTGCGACTGGCCCGGAATACGTTGGATTTTGCTGCCAATCAAATAGAATGGTTGCTTGCTTTGCAGCGGGACACGTTCTGATGATGTTATAATCCAACCCCGCCAACTCACTGAGAGAACAATAGCTAGATGGCCTCAGAAGACCAGTTCCACCTGCTCCGATTTGACCAGTTTGAGATTGATCTGCGCACCCGCGAACTGCGCCAGCAGGGCCGTCTGATCAAGCTCCAGGATATGCCTGTACGCCTGCTGATCCTGCTCGCAACTCGCGCCGGCGAGTTGGTTACCCGCGAAGAAATCGAGCAGGAGATATGGGGCGACGACCATTTCGTTGACTTCGATCACGGCATCAACACCGCCATGCGCAAGATCCGCGAGGCGGGGGGAGAGAGTCCGGAGTCCCCACGCTTTATTGAGACCCTGCCGCGCAAAGGCTACCGGTTCATCGCGATTGTCGAAAGAGGGATGGCTGAGCGAGCGGCCACCGAGCCGGTCATGCCGGCCATTGTTGCGCTCACTCCCGCCGTCGCGGAACCAGCGGATGTAGTTCCGCGAGCCGAATCGCCAACGGTCGCAAACATTCAACCATTACCGCCCGTTGCTGACGGCGATCCCGGATTTGCCCTGCCTGTGGGCCCCGCGCGCGGACTCTTCCTGCTGACGCAGGTCGGCTATTTGGTCATGTACTGCACCACGCTCTACAAGCTGGATGATGCGGGGCGGGTGCTGGACAACTTTCTGAACACGCCGTCCAGCACGGCATTGCCGGTGATCATTGCCGTGGCGGTGTGCGGCGTGGCAGTGCGGCTCTACCTGCTTACATCGGTTGGCTTGCGCCATCCCGATGCGGGAACAAAGTACCGCCAGATGTTCCCCATGCTGTTTCTGCTGGATGCCTTCTGGGCCGCATCGCCACTGTTGCTGGTCGAAAAAATCGGCATCGGGCTGGCGCTGGCCAGCGTGGCGGCGCTGGCCTATTTGCCATTCTCTCAACGCATCCTCATGCGTAGCATTTATCGGGATCGCTCCCACGGCTAAGGATCAATGGCTAAGATCACCAAGTCGGGCGGCGGATGGATGGTTCAACATTCCATCGTGTGCCTATTGCTGGCGCTCGGTTCGCATTCCGCACTTCCCTCAGCGAGCGCAGCCGAACTGCAATCGCACACCATTGCCGCGTGGGAGAAGTATGTTCGTCTGACGGAGCAACGCATTGAATCCGAGTTGCGCGGTGCGGCCGACGGCCCACGTTTTTTGGTGGTCGACTTCAATGGAGAGGAAAAAGCCACGGCCCTGCGCGACACGCTGCGGCGCGGCGAGATTCACATCCAGAAGATTCAGACGCGCGAGCGAACCCAAGAGATCGCAGTGGATGACGGCATGATCCATCACTGGATGGGCGCCACCTTCGTTCCCGGTATCAAGCTCGAATCGCTGCTCAAGTGGGTGAAGGATTACGCCCAGCACGAAAAGTTCTTTCCTGAAATTGAGAGGTCCCGCCTACTCTCGAATGACGGCGATACCTACAAGGTTTACTTGCGGCTCAAGCGCAAGAAGATTATCACCGTGGTGTACAACACGGAGCACTCCGCCTCCTATTTTCCGCAAAGCGCCACGCGCGTGGTCAGCAAGAGTTTCACAACGCGTATCGCTCAGGTGGAGGATGCCGGGACCTCCCAGGAAAAAGAATTGCCCATCGGCCAGGACGGCGGCTATCTATGGCGACTGAATAGTTATTGGAGATTCGAGGAGCGCGATGGCGGTGTTTACGTCGAGTGTGAGTCCATCAGTCTGAGTCGCGGCATCCCTTTCGGCGTGGGCTGGATGATCCGCGGACTGGTCGACTCACTGCCGCGCGAATCACTGCTGAACACGCTCACCCCGCTGCGCGACGGTGTGCGCCGCTCGCAAATCAGGTAAAATGAATGGATCAGCCTTGCGAGAGGGCCGCGATAGTGCCCGGGATCGATCTGAAGTCAGTCAGCAAGCTAAGGGGTCGGACGCCAGAATGCCGGAGTTGATGCGACTGTTACGCTCGGTTCGCTCCTACCGCTGGCACCTTGCCGGCGGGCTGGTGATGATGCTGGGCGTGGGCCTGTTCGAGGCTGTCGCCGCGCTGCTGATTGGGCCTGTATTTGATCGCGTGCTCGCGCCCGATGCGGCGGACTCCACCGTCGCGCTGGTCAAAATTCCCTGGCTTGATTTCACCATCTATCTTGATCAACTGCTTCCTTCATGGATTCACAACGTGTGGACCGTGGTCGCTGTCTTCATTTTGGGCGTGAGTATCGGCAAGGCCGTCTGCGAATACGCGGCCAACTACCTCATCAACCTGGTCGGCTACTCGGTCATCATGGACCTGCGCAATCAGCTCTATGAGAAAATTCTGGGCCAGTCGATCAGCTTCTATCATCGCTACTCCACCGGCATGTTGATGTCCACCGTGCTCAGCGACATTGAGCGCATCCAGCTCGCCGTCTCGCAGGTGCTCGCCGATTTTCTGCGCCAGACCTTCACGCTGCTCGCCCTGCTGATTGTAGTCATCCTGATTGATTGGCGGCTGGCCACCGTCTCGCTCACGCTGATTCCCTTCGTCATGATTCCCTCGATGCGCATCGGCCGCCGCATTCGTTCGTCCACGCGCAAGAGCCAGGACAATCTCGCCGGCTTGAGTCAGTTGCTGCAGGAGACCATCAGCGGTAATCGCATCGTGAAGGCGTTCCGCATGGAGCAGTGGGAGCTGGCACGCTTCAAGCAGGCCGCGCGGGAGTTGCTGCGCATCAATCTTCGTTACGCCGCCGCGCAGGCCGCGACCTCGCCGCTGATGGAGGTGCTGGGCGCCATCACCATCGTGTTTCTGCTGCTCTACGCGCGCAATCGCATCCTGATGAATGACCTTACGACGGGCATGTTCGTCAGCTTCATCTACGCGCTTTTCAAGATGTACGAGCCGGTCAAGCGCATCTCAGGAATCAACAACTCCTTCCAACAAGCTCTTGGTGCGAGCTCGAAAGTGTACGAACTGCTCGACGCGCCGGAGGAAGTAACCGAACAAACAAATGCAGTTGCGCTGCCGCCCTTTTCAAGGTCCATCGTCTACGACAATGTTTCGTTTTCGTATCAGGATTCCCCGGCTGGGCCGACGGAGAACGAGGCCTTGCTGCGCAGCATTTCTCTTGAAGTTAAGGCGGGACAAGTGGTGGCCATCGTCGGCGCCAGCGGCGCGGGGAAAAGCACGCTGGCGAATCTTCTTCCGAGATTCTTCGACGTTACCGGCGGCCGGCTGCTCATCGACGGCGTGGATGTTCGCAACGCCACGCTCGACTCGCTGCGCGGCCAGATCAGCATGGTTACGCAGGAAAACATCCTGTTCAACGACACCATCCAAAACAATATTTGTTACGGCCGCAAGGAAGTCTCCACTGACGAATTGGAGCAGGCGTCCGCAGCGGCGCTCGCGCTGGACTTCATTCGCCAGATGCCCGATGGTTTCAAAACCATCATAGCCGACCGTGGAGACCGGTTAAGCGGCGGTCAGCGGCAGCGCTTGGCCATCGCTCGTGCGCTGCTGAAGAACGCTCCGATATTGATTTTGGACGAGGCGACCTCCGAGCTCGACACGGAATCCGAGCAACTCGTTCAGAAGGCGCTAGCGAATCTGATGCAGGGCCGCACCGTCATTGTCATTGCGCATCGCTTGTCCACAGTGCGCCGGGCGGATAAGATCGTAGTGTTAGAGGGTGGAGGCATCCGCGAGATGGGCACCCATGGCGAACTGATGGCGCTCGGTGGCTCCTACCGCCGGTTACATGACATGCAATTCCGCGACGCCAATGAAATCGCCCATCGCGTTACGTAGATTAACTAGGCAGATCAAAAGCACAATGGCACCATAATGCTTGAAGGACAAATTTTTACAGGACAATAATGATCAAGAATACTGAATCGCCGGCCGAACCCATTCAGGGAGAAAAGCCTGGGCAAAACAATGCGCCGTCGCAGCTTCGTTCCATGACCGGCTTCGGTTCGGCCACCACGCAGCACGAGGGACTCTCGCTCACCGCCATGCTGCGCAGCGTGAACCACCGGCATATGGACCTCCGCGTACACTTGCCGGAATGGCTTCTGCCGCTCGAAAACAAAGTCCGCGGCATGGTGCAAGCCCGCAACGCCCGTGGCCATATGGATCTACGCGTTACCGCGGAATCAACCGGCGGGACGGGTGTCTCCGTGGACGAAGAGCTGGTGGCCCGGTACATGGAAACATTTGAGAGGTTGGGGGCACTGTATCGCATCTCCCGGCAGACCGATGCGGCCACACTGCTGCAGCTTCCCGGCGTGGTTACGCGCAAGGACGTTTCCGGCGGCGTGGAGTTGAACTCCGCCATTGAGGCCATTTTTCTCAGTACCGTCGAGCGTGCCGTGGAAAGTTGGGATCAGATGCGCGCTCAGGAAGGTACTGCGCTGGCCACCGACATGCGCGAGCGCCTCGCCACGTTGCGCGAGCTGGTTGTGCGGATGGAAAGCGACATGCCGGAGCTGCTGCGCCACGCGCAGACGCGCCTGATCGATCGCTTGAAGGCACTGCTTGCGCAGGCTGCCGAGACCGCTGGCCCTGCTGCCATCGACCCCACGCGGCTCGCTCAGGAGGCCAGTCTGCTCGCCGACCGTACCGACGTTAGCGAGGAGGTCGTCCGGCTGAAAGCGCATGTTGAGCACTTTCAGGAGATACTCGCGTCCGCGCCTGACGCCGGTCGCAAGCTGGACTTTCTCCTGCAGGAGATGAACCGCGAGACCAATACGCTGCTCGCCAAGATTGCCAGCTTGGGCCAGGTCAGCCTCAATATGACGGGACATGGACTCGAAGCCAAGGCCGAGATCGAAAAAATACGCGAGCAGATTCAGAACCTTCAATGACGCCCAATCAAGATAGCGCCAACGACGACGCCATTCTTAGCGCCGCGACCAAACAGCCGGACACCGCCGGGAAGGTGCGTGAGCCGGGAGTGTTCATTGTTTCCGCGCCCTCCGGGTCGGGCAAGACCACGCTGGTTGGCCGACTCATAAGTGAAGTGGAACGTCTGCGCTTCTCGGTCTCCTACACCACGCGAAATCCTCGCGGATCGGAACAGAACGGGCGGGACTATTCTTTTGTGAGCCGGGGCGAGTTCGAGGCCATGATCGGTCGCGACGAACTGCTCGAGTGGGCCGAAGTTTTTGGCAACTATTATGGAACCGCCCAACGTTTTTTGATCGAGGCCTGCCAGCGCGGCGACGACCTGTTGCTGGATATTGATGTGCAGGGCGCGGCGAAGATTCGCAAGCGATTGCCCGGAGCGGTTTCGATCTTCATTCTCCCCCCATCGCGGGTGGAGATGGAGGCACGTTTGCGCAAGCGCGGCCAGGACTCCGAAGAGGTCATCGCCAAACGGCTAAGCGACGCCCAACGCGAGATCAAAGGCGTGCGGGAGTACGATTACGTGCTGATTAACGATCAGCTTGAGCAGTCCGCCGCCAGCCTCCGAGCCATCGTTCAATGCGAGCAAAGCCGCTTGGTTGAAGCTGGTAAGATATTGTTAACGAAAGAGATGAGCGATCTTGCGGAGAGTTGCCGAACGGCCCGGCAGTACCAGCGCATAACCCCCATACTGGAGGGGTTTCAGAGTTAGCCCGTGGTTCCCAAAGCCAAAAACTCAGCAACCTGTTAGAATGATAAGTGCGTTTCCGTCACCCAGCCTTCGGTTAGGCTCGCTTTGGATTTCCAAGGCAACGGATGGAGTCAGAGTTCGGAGGAAAATTAATGTCAGGTAAGCAAGGCATCTTCGATAGCAAGTTTCGTCTTATTCTAGTGGCCGCCAAGCGCGCCCGCCAAGTTCAGGGCGGAGCTAAGCCGCTCGTGCTCACACAGGCGCGCAAGCCAACGCGCGTGGCCCAGGATGAGTTGCGTGCTGGCGTCCTGCCCTATGAAATTATCGCCAGCGTGGCGCCCGATGCCAGCGTGGAGAGTTCGGAAGAGTCGGTCGGTGAATAGCTAGGCCGAATCACCGATTGGAATAACCATTGGAATAAAATGTTCAGTGTTACTCCGCTGGCTGTTCTGCGCAGCGGGTTCAGGGATCACGCCATGAAAGTCGCAGTTGGAATCTCCGGTGGCATCGCTGCGTATAAAGCGGCGGAGATCGTCCGCGAGCTACAGCAACGCGGGCTGGATGTGCAGGTTATCATGACCGGCAACGCCCAGGAGTTTGTCAGGCCACTCACCTTCGCCGCGCTCTCCGGCAAAAAAGTCATCACCGGAATGTTTGTCCCTGAGGGAGGCGCTGCTGGGCAGGAGCCCAACATTGAGAGCGCGATCGAGCACATCGCCGTCGCCCAATCGATTGATCTGCTGCTGGTCGCTCCCGCCACTGCCGACATCCTTGCCAAGTTTTCACGCGGCCTGGCTGACGATTTTCTCACCACTACTTATCTTGCCACCAAGGCTCCGGTCGTTGTTGTTCCGGCGATGAATGTGAATATGTGGGAGCATCCGGCGACGCAGGAAAATATTTCACGTCTGCGTAAGCGTGGCGTGCATATTGTGGAGCCTGAGAGCGGATATCTCGCATGTGGCATGACCGGCTCGGGCCGGTTGGCATCGAACGACGCGATTCTCTCAAGAGTAATGGACGTTCTGGCCGCGCCATTGGCCGCCGCGCCCGTTCAGGATTTAACCGGGGAGGTCGTCCTGGTAACCGCTGGACCGACTCGCGAAGCGATTGATCCGGTGCGCTACATCAGCAATCGCTCCAGCGGCAAGATGGGCTACGCCATCGCCCAAGCCGCCCACGCTCGCGGTGCTCGCGTGCTGCTAGTCAGCGGGCCCACCAGTTTGAACGCTCCCGAAGGCGTCGAGACGATTCGCATTACCAGCCTCGCCGAGATGCGCGATGCGGTGCTGGCGCGCTGGAAGGAAGCCTCGATCATCATCAAGGCCGCCGCCCCCGCTGACTTTCGTCCCCGGCAGCAGGCAGAGCAGAAAATTCACAAGTCGGGACAGGATTTGACGCTGACGCTGGAGCCAACCGAGGACATTCTGTGCGAGATTGGTAAGCAGAAGGGCGACCGCCTGCTGGTTGGTTTTGCCGCTGAGACAGAAGACCTGATGGCGAACGCGGAACGCAAGTTGCAGGCCAAGCATCTCGATATGATCATCGGCAATGACGTGAGTGGTGCGGACACCGGCCTCGATTCCGACTTCAACTCAGTAATCATCCTCGGTGCAGGAGGATTGAAGCGCGAGCTGTCGCGCCTGCCGAAGAGCCAGGTTGCCGCCGAGATATTGAACGAAGTGGTCCACCTCCGCGCGCGTTCGCACGCCAGAGCGTAAAAGCCGCGCCAAGAAAAGCGCTTGACGCGGCTACCAAACCAGGTCGCGCCGACAAGCCTTGGTAGCCGCGTCATCCCGGTTTTGGATGGCGCGGGATTTTCGCTAATGCGCACCCATTTCTTATCGCAGGCACTCCACGGAAAGTCATGAACGATTTGTCCAGCCAAGTTGTGAACGATGTCGCGCGCGAGGCGCGGAAGTGGCTGCGCTATTACCGCGATCTTGGTTTCACGAGCTTGGTCCGTTCACCTGCGCCGCTTCGTGATGTTGAGGATCAGCCAGCCGGAATAGAGGCTGCCAGTGCAGCGCTCGTCCTGCCCCCTATCTCCGTTGTCGTTCCAGAATCATTCGTACCACCCATCCACTCCAATCCGATCCCAAAGGAAACAACTTTGCCGCGTCCCAAATTGTCCGTAGGAACTTCAACCGTAGCTGTTTCCGCAATCAGCAATGTCGCCGCCGGTGGGCGGCGTGAAACACTGAAAGCCATCCGTGCCGATATCGGAGAAGATTGCCAGCGCTGCGCACTTGCGGGCGGGCGCAAGACCATCGTCTTCGGCTCGGGAAATGCCAAGGCCGAGTTGGTGTTCGTCGGCGAAGGGCCGGGCGCGGACGAGGATGAGCAGGGGTTGCCGTTCGTGGGCCGTGCGGGGCAGTTGCTCACCGACATGATCGAAAAGGGCCTGAAGATTCCGCGGCCCGAAGTGTACATCTGCAATATCGTGAAGTGCCGCCCGCCGAAGAATCGCAAGCCAGAACCGGATGAGATCGCCGCCTGCCGCCAGTTTGTCGAGCGCCAGATTGCGGCCATCAATCCGAAGGTCATCTGCGCGATGGGAGCCACGGCGGCCGAAACGTTGCTCGGCGTCAAACAGTCGATGGGCAGCCTGCGCGGCACGCAGTATGAGTTCGCTGGCATCCCTCTGATCGTAACCTACCACCCGGCGTTCCTGTTACGCGACCCATCACGCAAAGTCGACACCTGGGCCGACCTGAAGATGGTGCTGGCCCTGCTGAAGAAATAACAGAGCCGCGACCGTAAGGGAGCGGTGGTTGCTTTCCTCGCGGCGCCAAGTAACCCCCGCTCCCTTACGGTCGCGGCTCTGTTGCTGCTATTCTCATCGCATGGCCGAATCTTCTACCGCCAAACTCAAATCCGGTGCCGCGACCGAAAGTAACCTGCCGCTAAGCCCAGCCCCGAACTCCACGCTGTGCGAGGTCGCGCTGCCTGTTCCTCTGCCGCAAACCTTCACCTATTCCATTCCGCTGAATATGACCGTCGAGCCGGGGATGCGCGTGGTCGCTCCGTTTGGCGCACGGCGTTTGGTGGGTGTGGTGGTCGGTTGCGGCCAAATGCCTGCCGGTCTGAACCCGAAGACGATCCGTCCGCTACAACGTGTGCTGGACGAAATCCCCGCGCTGACGCAGGAGTTCATCGCACTTTCGCGCTGGGTGGCCGACTACTACCTGACGCCGCTCGGTGAAGTGCTGCCCGCGTTTCTGCCACGCGCCGCGTCGCTAAGAAACAAGACGAAGCTGGTGATTACGGAGACAGGCCGCGAGGCGTTAGGACCAGTCCGCGCCGGGAAAGAATCGATCGTAACTTCGGCTGAACGCCAAATGCTCGAACGCATCGCCAAGCGCGGCGGACTCAGTAGCGGGACGCTGCGTGGTTCAGAGGCATTGGTGGAAAAGCTGCGGCGACGCGGCTGGCTAGCGGTCGAGCGCAGCGTGGAAGACTCCGTTGGCAGGTCTCCACACGTGGAAGCGGCAACGGAACGCAACGCCGCGTTTGACAAGAGTGTCTTCCCGCGCTGGGAATTAAGTCCGCCGCAGCAGACCGCGCTCACCCGCATCAACGATCAGATGGACACGGGTGACTTCGGCGTGCTGCTGTTGCACGGCGTTACGGGCAGCGGCAAGACGGAAGTCTATATGCGAGCTATTGAACGGGCGCTGGCGCGCGGACGCAGCGCGCTGATGCTGGTGCCGGAGATTAATTTGACGCCGGCCATGGCAGGTCAGTTTGCGGCGCGCTTTGGCGAGCGCATCGCGGTGCTGCACAGCGGCCTCGACGATCGCGACCGCGAGCGCGTTTGGCAGAGGGTGAGAGAGGGGAAGTCGGACGTGCTGATCGGTACGCGTTCGGCGGTGTTCGCGCCGCTCGCACGGCCGGGGCTGATTATCGTCGATGAGGAGCATGACGGCAGTTACAAGCAGGAGGAAGCGCCGCGCTACAGCGGTCGCGACGTGGCCATCGTGCGCGCCAAGGAGTCGGGTGCGACGGTGGTGCTTGGTTCTGCTACACCCTCCGTCGAGACGCGCTATCACGCCGAGACGGGCAAGTATCAGTTACTCGAACTTGAGGGCCGCGTGCAGGAGCGCCCGTTGCCGCAGACCGAAATCATCGACATGCGTCAGGAGTTAGCCGAGACGGGTAAGCAGACGTTTCTCTCGCGGCGAATGGTCGAGGCCATCTCGATGCGCCTGCAACAGCACGAGCAGGTGATGATCCTGATGAACCGCCGCGGCTTCTCCTCGTTTGTGATCTGCCGCTCGTGCGGCAAGACGGTGGAGTGTGCCAACTGTTCCATTGCGCTGACGCATCACAAGCGCGCGGCGCGGCTGCTGTGCCACTACTGCGGCTACGCGCGCCCAGTGCCACAGGTCTGCCCGGAGTGCCAGAGCGAGCACATCTACTTCATGGGCGAAGGCTCGGAGAAAGTGGAGGCCGCGCTCGGCAAGCATTTCCCGGAGGCGCGCATCGGGCGGCTGGACCGCGACACGGCGCGCGCCCGCGGATCGGCGGAATCGATACTCGCATCATTTCACGCGCATGAGCTGGACATGCTGGTGGGCACGCAGATGATCGCCAAGGGCCACGACATCCACGGAGTAACGCTGGTGGGAGTGATCAGCGCCGACATGGGACTGGCGCGTCCGGACTTCCGCTCCGCCGAGCGGACATTCCAATTACTGACGCAAGTTTCCGGGCGCGCCGGACGCGGCGAGCGCGAGGGTATCGTGGTCATCCAGACTTACTACCCAGATCATTACGCCATCAAAGCCGCCGCCGCGCAGGACTACGCGCAGTTTTACAAACAGGAGCAGCGCTTCCGCCAACTGATGCACTACCCGCCGTTCGCCGCGCTGGCCAACGTGATCGTGAAGAGCGACAGCCAGGAAACGGTGCTGAAGCTCACCGGACGATTAGGGCGATTCTTCGAATCGTTACAGGAAGACAAACAGAAGGGACGCGGCTGGCGTATGTTGGGCCCGGCGGCCGCGCCGATCCCGAAACTCAAGAAGGCCTACCGCTACCACTTCCTCATCAAAGCCGAACAGCGCAGCCTCTTACGCAAAGTGTTGATCGCCGCGCAAGACTTCGCCCGCCGCGAAAAATTCCCCGCCAACGCGCTGATCATCGACGTGGACCCGCAATCGCTGTTTTAATCACGATCGCGACCATGATTTGTTTTACTTGCCAGCCAAGACCGGAGCAACGCGAAGAACTCTTCGCGGACGTAACGCTCGCGCCAGGGATAGTGCCCGCACCTTTCCCATTCGTGAAATTCGATCTGAGGAAGATAGGGCTGGAGGCTTTCAAATATCATTCTGCCCGGATGCGGATCGACAGCACCATGAACCATAAGAACTGGATTTTCAATGGCGGTGAATGCTTGCGGATAAATTCCGGCTTCCTGCAAACGAATCATGTCAGCCCACGTTTCACGATTTGCCTTGGAATCGACGTTGTCGATCACATCATCTGGTTCCGGCTCTTTCAGCGCATATGAGGCAATGCCCGTTTCCAGTTGAGCCTTTCTCTTCAGTCTAATGTCGGGATCCCCAGTTTCTTTTTCAATCCGCTGAAGACTGTCTCGAAGAGTGTCATTCATACGTTCTGCCAGAATCTCCTTCATCCGTGTGCGGGCGGCTACACTAAACGTTCCGCATCCAATCAACACGAGTGGCCCAGCAGACTGTGGATGGGCAGCCGCGTACGCCAACACAAGCATCGCTCCCCAGGAATGCCCAGCTAACGCCGGCTGAGACTGAGGCATAGAGCGAACCAAATCGTGAAGATCATTGATATGAGTGGATACCGTTAGCGGTTCTGGCCCGCTGCCCCGTTGGAATGGCTCGTAGACGAGTAGGGAGTCAGCAAGCCCTCTTGCGACTGGGGCCATGTATCCGGGAGCTCCCGGACCACCATGCACGAGGATGACCTCGGAACCCGCTACGCCGTAAGTGCGGAGAACCAATTGAACCTCCGGGAAGACACCCAGTAGTTCGATTCAAATCTACATTGGAAAAAGGCGATCGAACTATGTCGGGACTGCTACGGCAGCGATTGCAGCTCTTTGCCGGGTTTGAAGCGGATGGCTTTGCCGGGCTGGATGGAGACTTCTTCGCCGGTGCGCGGGTTGCGGCCGACGCCGGTCTTGCGGGGCTTGACGTTGAAGACGCCGAAGCCGCGCAACTCGATACGGTCGCCCCCTTCGAGCGCCTTCTTCATGGCTCCAAAGACCGTCTCGACGGCCATCTCGGCTTTGGTCTTGGTGATGCCTGTGCGGTTGACTACTTCGTTCACGATATCGAGTTTAATCACCGGGTCATCTCCTATGGAGTCCACGCCAAATTGCGGATGGAGCCGCTATGCCATTGATTCCTTGGGCAATAGAACATGTTAGGCGAGAAAAAGCAAGAAGTCAAGTCGCGCCATACACTTGCGGCTAATAAACCCGGTAACTTGATTACGTGGCTTAGGTGCGCGGCGGGCCTTGCAGCTCTTCCACGATTTCGCTGGCGATGCGGCGGGCGTCTTCGAGACGGCCAGGCTCAAGTGAGATGGCGCCGACGCGCGGATGCCCGCCACCGCCGTAGCGTTCGCAGATGGTCGCCAGGTTGTGCAGCACCGGCGTCTTGTTCCACGGGTTCGAGCCGACCGATATCTTGGTGCGGAAGCTGGACGGGCAGATACTGACCGAGTAGACGCAATCGGGGAAGAGGTAATAGGGCGCGAACTTATTATAGACCTCCACACCCGGGCCGGTGAGGTCAAAGAACACCACGCCGTTGTTGTTGTGTCCGTGCTGCTCGATCAGATCAAGGGCGCGCTTGTGGCTCTCCATGATAGGCGTCAATTGTGTTGCGATTTCCGGGAGTGTGGCAATTTCGGCCAACGAAAGTTTCGAAAGCAGCGGCACCAGCCAGCGGCTGAGGTTATTGTCCTTGCCCGCCTCCAGCACCATGGCGATGCGCAGCGCGGGATGCTCCACTTTCACCGCGGTGGCGGCGTCGGGAAACATGGCTCCGTCGATGATGTCAGCCCAATGAATCAGATCCTTCAAGTCCGGGGCGGAGAAGCCAAACTTTTTCGCGCCCACCTCGGCGATGAACTTGGTGCAGGAGCGATAAGTGGGATCGTAGAACTTGTGTCCGCCATTGGCCAGACGGAAGTGCTCGGCATCTTCGGGAGAAAGGAATGCGCTCTGATGATGATCGAACCACCAAGTCAGCCGCGGCGAATTCGAGTACTTGAAATCGACGATGGCGTTCTCGTCGCCGTTGAACATACCCTCGTCAAACAACTGGGAAGCGCGATGCGCAAGACCGGAGTACAGAAACTCGGCCTTCGCATCGAAGCGATCCTGATACAGGCGCGTAAACACCGCCGCTGAGGCGGCGCCGTCAAAACATCGATCATGATAAAAAACATGAACCTTCATAGTCTTCGTTTCTGGCCCGGCTTTGGACGATGGCAATGGGCAGTGGATAGTCTGATAATGTCCTGCGGCTCCACCGAGCCACGGTTTGCCTGCACTTTGAGTGCAAACATTTAGAGATACCTGAATTGGCGAGTCTTTTCAAGATAAATAACGTTCAATGATGGCCGTTGACTCGGAGTACAATAGGGTGTAGCTTACCAGCAATTTGTAAATGTTGAGGAAATTGGAAGCGGAATATAGGAGCGGTACGCCGTTCCGCGAGTCAGTCTGGTTAGGATGGGATGATGAAAAAGTTGAATCACTGTAAGGCGGGCCAAGTCTCGTCCGCAACTTTCGCGCGTGTGATGATGGTGCTGCTGGGCGTCATCTCACTAGGCATGTGGTCGATGGCTGGACTGGCGCAGTTGCCCACGGCAACCGTGCTGGGCACGGTGCGCGATTCGAGCGGTGCGGTGGTGCCGGGCGCGGCGCTCTCCGCGCGCAACACCGAAACGGGCCAGATGCGCGAAGTGCAGAGCGGCGCCGAAGGCGCTTATCGCTTCTCCTCGCTGCCGGTCGGCTCCTATGAGATTCGCGTCGAGCATACCGGCTTCCAGACCGAAGTCCGCAGCGGCCTGACGCTCTCCGTCAGTCAGGAGGCCGTGATCAACATCGAACTGCAAGTGGGCGCGGTCGAGAATGTCATTACAGTTACCGGCGAGGCGCCTCTCATTAACACCACCAGCGGGTCGCTGGGCGGGCTGGTGGATGCCGAGAAGGTGGCCGAGCTGCCGCTCAATGGCCGCAACTATATTGATCTGACATTGCTGCAGCCCGGCGTGCAACGCGACAACATCACCGGCGGCGGTCCGCAGATGGCCGGCACGTGGTTCTCGTCGAACGGCGCGCCACCGCGCTCGAACAACTATCTGCTGGACGGCACGCAGATGGACAGCTTCCAGGGCAACAGCTCGGCGTCCATCACCGGCACCACGCTGGGCGTGGACGGCATCCGCGAGTTTCGCGTGGTTACCAACTCCTTCAGCGCCGAGTACGGTATGAGGATGGGCAGCCAGATGATGATCGTCAGCAAGGCCGGCACCAACCAGTGGCACGGCTCGCTGTTTGAGTTTCACCGCGACAGCGCGCTGGACGCCCGCGACTTCTTCGACCAGAAGACAGATATACAGAGACGGCGCCTGCCGGCATTTACGCGCAACCAGTTTGGCGGCTCGGTGGGCGGGCCGATCACGCAGGACAAGACATTTTTCTTCGTGGTCTATGAAGATTTGCGTGAGCGGCTGGGCCGCACGTTGCGGACCAACACCATCGGCGCGGGCTGCAAGGGCGGCGCAGGCAACGTGATCACCAACACGGCCTGCCCACAACTGGGCAACACCGCATCGGCCACCATCGCGCCGCAGATGGCGCCGCTGCTGGCGCTGTATCCGAATCCGAATCTGCCGAACAACCAGCTCACCTTCCCCTACAGCCAGCCAAGCAATGACCATTACGGCCAGGTGCGCGGCGACCACTCCATCTCGGGCAGCAACACGCTGTTCGGCCGCTACACCGTGGATGACGGCCTGCTCGATCTGCCCACGGCGTACCCGGGCTTTCTCGATCACCGCATTTCCCGCTCGCAGTTTGCCACTATCTCGGACAATCACATCGTCTCGCCGGTGCTGCTGAACACGGTGCGCGCGTCGTACAGCCGCACGCGGAACCTGGGGCTGGATCTGTCAGAGACCATCGGCCCGCAATATTCGCTGGTGCCGGGCGAGTTCCTTGGGGCCATTCAGATCACCGGCGTCAGCAACATCGGCGGCGGCGGCCCCAGCGATGCCAAGCAGAACATCTACACCCTGAGCGATGACGTGGCCTTCAGCAACGGCAGCCACAACTTTAAGTTCGGCACGCTGCTGAACTACATCGAGCAGTACAAGTCATCGAGCTCGCAGTTGCGCGGGCAGGTGCGCTTTGCCGGCGTGGCGCAGTTCCTCACCGGCGTGGCCCGCGATTGGGCGCGCATCGAGCCGGGCTCGCGGCTTGACCGCGCGTATGACTTCAACACCTACGGCTTTTACGCGCAGGATGACTGGCGCGTCAGCAACCGGCTGACCATGAATCTGGGCCTGCGCTACGAGTTCCACGACACCTTTCAGGAGACCGGCGGGCTGGGCTCGTCGGTGCGCGATCTGGTGAAGGACTCCGAGCCGACGCTGGGCATCCCGTTCAAGAATCCGTCGAAGAAAAACCTCAGCCCGCGCTTCGGCTTCGCCTGGGACACCTTTGGCGACGGCAAGATGGCCGTGCGCGGCGGCTTTGGCCTGCTCTATGACATCGGCCTGTACGGCGGCTCGCTCTCGGCCTCCACTACCACGCCGCCGTTCTCGCGCACCAGCTCGTTCACCAACACGCAGAACCTGCCAGTCAGCGTGCCGCTGGTGTTCCCGTCATCGGTGGTGGGTCGCGCGCTGCGCATCATGGACTTCAACACGCAGCAGCCGCACATCATGCAGTACAACTTCGCCATCGAGCGGCAGTTGCCCGGCAACATGGCGCTGACCGTGGCCTACGGCGGCTCACGCGGGTACAACTTGATCGTGGTCACCGAAGGCAATCCCACCATCCCGCAGATTCTGCCCGATGGCCGCAAGTTCTGGCTGGGTACCGAGCCGCGCACCAATCCGCTCAGGACTGTCAATGGTGTCGATCTGGGCTGGGACAATATCGAGTTGCGCACTGGCTCGAGCAACTCGCTGTACAATTCGCTGCAGGTGGGCTTGCAAAAGCGCTTGAGTGGCGGCCTGCAGATGCAGGGTTCTTACACCTTCGCCAAGTCCATCGATGAGACGCAGGGACAGCTCATCGGCGACAGCAGCGTCGGCCCGCCGGACCCGTCGAACATTAAGCTGGATCGCGCGCCAGCGGGGTTTGACGTGAACCAGAACCTGACCATGAACGCCATCTATAAGCTGCCGAACTTGCTCGATCCCGGCAGCAAGCTGGCGGTCTTGCTAAATGGCTGGATGACCAGCGGTATCGTCTCGCTGCGCACCGGCTTCCCGGTGAATCCGCGCCTGGGGACGAATCGCTCGCGCTCGCGCACATTGTCCGGCACCTTCGGCGGCACCACCGATCGGCCTGATCTGGTAACCAACCGCACCGCCGACAACATTTCCTCCGGCACCAGCGCGGGCTGCGGTTCGGGCAATACGGCCATCGCCGCAGGCACGCCGCTCGGCACGGTGGAACGTTTCTATGATCCCTGCGCGTTCACGCTTCCGGAGCTGGGGTTCCTCGGCAATGCGGCACGCAACGTGATGCGTGGACCGGGGCAGGCGACGGTGGACATTTCGCTGGGCAAGGATTTTGCGCTGACGGTGTTGGGTGAGAGCGGCAAGCTCGAGTTCAACTCACAGTTCTTCAACATCCTGAACCACGCCAACTTCGGCAACCCCAGCGAGAGCGTGGATTCCAACATCGCCGGGCTGATCACCGCCACGCGCACCAAGCCGCGACAGATTCAGCTTTCACTGCGGCTGGCGTTTTAACCGGGTGTCTTATTGAATGCTCCCTCGGCTCTCCTGTGCGGTTTTAATTCCGTGTCGGAGAGCCGGTTCTGTTTTATAGTGGGAACGCGAAATACCTGATTCCTTTTGTTCATTTTTGGAGGGCCCCATGAAGTCTCTGCAATCGTTGACAAGTGTACGCACCGCATCGCGTCGCGCGACAATAGTCATTTCATTCATCGCGCTGGCGACCGTGGCAATCCTCTTTGTTTCTTCCGGCTCATTTGAAGATAAGCAGTTAGTCCGGGCGGCACAGTCAGCCCTGCGGCGTTCTGACGGGACAGCGCGCCTAATCTCCGCGATGCCCTCCGCGCCGTCGGAGGGTATGCAGTGCGAGTGGCAGCCGGCGGCTGGAAGTCTCACGCTGTCCGCGGCCCTGGCCTTGCGGCAGCAGGCCGCCGCGCCGAATGCCGGAAGCTCCGGCACCGTGGACTTCTCGCAGCGCAAGCCGATCCGCATGATCCGTGACAACTACGCCGCGTTCAGTTCCGTGGCCGTCGATCACAAGAATGACGAAGTGGTGCTGACCGACGAAAACTTATTCCAAATTCTCGTCTATGACCGCAAAGCCAACACGCCGCCGTCGGCCGCCATGACCGAGCCGAAGCGCATTCTGGGCGGCGAGAAAACTGAGATCGAGTTCCAGTGCGGCCTCTACATTGATCCCAAGAACGGCGACATCTACGGCGTGAATAATGACACCGTCGATCAACTCGTCATCTTTTCGCGCAATGCGCGCGGCAACGTCCCGCCCGACCGTATGTTGCATACTCCGCACGGGACGTTCGGCATCGCCGTGGATGAAGAAAAGCAGGAGATGTTCCTCACCATCCAGCACGATCACGCCGTTGTGGTGTACGACAAATATGCCACGGGTGAGACCAATCCCAAGCGGCTGATCCAGGGCGACAAGACCTTGCTGGCCGATCCGCACGGCATCGCCATTGACACCAAGAACCGGCTGATCTTTGTCACCAACTACGGCTCCACGTCAACCAAAGTGAAGGGCCGCGGCGAGCAGCGCCAGAACTTCCCACTGGAAACCGTGGTGCCCGGCTCGGGCCGCAACCTGCCGCCGTCAATCACTGTCTACTCCATGGACGCGGTCGGCGATGTGGCGCCGGTGCGCATCATTCGTGGACCCAAGACGAAGCTCAACTGGGGCACCGGGATCAGCATCGACTCCGAGCGCGGCGAAATTTTCATCGCCAATGACATGACCAGCGAAGTGCTGGTCTATGATGTGAACGCCAACGGTGACGCCGCGCCCAAGCGTATTCTGGCCGGCCCGAAGACCATGATCCAGTCGCCCACCGCGGTCTACGCCGACGTGGCCAACGACGAGTTGTGGGTAACCAATTTCGGCAATCACACCGCGACGGTTTACCGCCGCAACGCCGGCGGTGACACCGCGCCGCTGCGCGTGATTCGCAGTGCGCCCATTGGCTCACCCGCGCCCATGATGGGCAATCCGCATCCCGTCGCCTACGACACCAAGCGCGATCAGATTCTCGTTCCCAACTGAGTGATCCACCCGCAGATCGCGGCATTCGCCAGGCTGGCGAACGGAGCGCAGCTCCCGCAACGCAAGATCGAAGGCGCGTCCACGCTGCTGGCGCGCACCGTGCATTCGATTGAATACGATGCCATCCACGACGAGATTTCCGTGCCGCAGGGATTCGCCGGCGCGGTGATGACTTTCAAAGGCGACTCGAACGGCGAAGTCGCGCCGTTGCGCGTGATTCAAGGTCCGAAGACGCAGATCGGCGACCCGTCGCGGCTGGCGGTTGATCCGGCCAACAATGAAATCTATGTCCCGCTGGGCAGCCGCGTGCTGGTCTTCCCGCGCGAGGGCAACGGCAATATCGCGCCCACGCGCATTCTGGAAGGCCCCGCCACACAGCTTGGCGCAGGCGCGCTGGCCGTGGACGCCATGCACAATCTGCTGATCGCGGTGGGAAATCCCAGCGGAGGAGGGCCTGGTCGCGGCACGCAAATACTGATGTTCGAGCGCACCGCGGCGGGCAATACCAAGCCGCTGCGAGTGGTTGGCGGACCCAAAACCAAGCTGACCACCACCGGCGGACCGTTTACCATCTACGCGCCGAAGGGAAGAATTTTGGTGCCGATTCGCGGGGATATTTCCACTGCGGAGATGATGGCGCCGGACAGCTTCCTCGGCGTGTGGAACGAGACCGACTCGGGCGATGTCGCGCCGCACTGGACCATCGGCGGACCGCGCGGCATCTTCGAGATGATCCGCGGCGTGGCCGTCAACGCCAAGTACAAGGAAGTCATCGTCAGCGACAAGCGCCTGAACGCGGTGCTGACTTTCTCGGTCCCGGAGATTTTCTAATTGGTAAATTTAGACTTTCCGTATGACATTCCGAGCGCAGCGAGGAACCTGCTTTTGATTTCATTTGACGAAAAGCAGGTTCCTCGCTGCGCTCGGAAGGACGACTTCAGATTATCAACAACCAGCCAATAAAAAAATTCCGCGCATCCCAACATCTTTTGCCCGTCCGCGGCGTCATCGCGCACGTTGGCGCGCCGAGTGGGCTAGAATGGGTTTATGCTGACTGCGACGGGAAGCAGCAAGATTGTAATCGCCTATTTCTCAATGGAGATCGCGCTGGACTCCGCCATGCCCACGTATTCGGGCGGGCTGGGCGTGCTGGCCGGCGACACGCTGCGCGCGGCGGCGGATTTGGCCGTGCCCATGGCGGCGGTAACGCTGGTGCATCGCAAGGGATATTTCCGGCAGAAGCTCAACTTGCTGGGCCAGCAGAGCGAGCAGCCCGAGCAGTGGCAGCCGGAAGCGATGCTGGAGGCCATGGGGCCCATCGCCAGCCTGCGCATCGAAGGCCGCGAAGTGCGCATCCGGGCCTGGCGCTACGCGGTGCAGGGACTGCACGGACACGCCATTCCGGTGTATCTGCTGGACACCGCGGTGGAGGGCAACACGGCGGACGATCAGGCGCTTACCGATTCGCTCTACGGCGGCGATTCGCGTTACCGGCTGTGTCAGGAAGCGGTACTGGGCCTCGGCGGCGTTGAGATGCTGCGCCTGATGGGGCACACCGGCATCCGCAGCTATCACATGAATGAGGGCCACTCGGCGCTGCTGACCCTGGCACTGGCCGAGCGCCAAATCAGCTCCCAGTCCGGCGCGAAGCGTGCCGCTAAACTTTCTGATGCCGACCACGAAGCCGTGCGCAGGCAATGTGTCTTCACCACGCATACGCCGGTGCCCGCCGGTCATGACAAGTTTTCCTGGCCAATGGTGAAGCAGGTGTTGGGCGCGGATCGCGCCGACCTGCTCTCGAAATCCGGCTGCTGCGCCGACAACGCGCTGAATCTGACTTTTCTGGCGCTGCGTTTTTCGCGCTACATCAACGGCGTGGCCATGTCCCATGGCGAAGTGTCGCAGGGCATGTACCCGTCCTATCCCATTCGCTCCATCACCAACGGCGTTCACGCGCACACATGGACGTCGCGGCCCTTCCAGACTTTGTACGACCAGCATATCCCGCAGTGGCGCACGGACAATCGCTATCTGCGCAACGCCATCGGCATCCCGCTCAAGGAGATTCAGCAGGCGCACCAGCGGGCGAAGCAGTCGATGCTGGAGTTGATCGCCAAGCGCACCGGCGTGAAATTGAAGGAAGGCGTGTTCACCATCGGGTTCGCGCGCCGCGCCACGGCCTACAAACGCGCTGCGCTTCTGTTCACTAATATCCAGAGGCTGCGCTGGATCGCGCGCATGGTGGGTCCGCTGCAGATTATCTTCGGCGGCAAGGCGCATCCCAACGACGCGCCGGGCAAGGCGCTGATCCGCGACCTGTTCGAGGTGGCCGAGTCGCTGAAGGGCGCCATTCAATTGGTGTATGTCGAAAATTACGACATGGAGTGGGGTAAGTCGCTCACCTCGGGTGCCGACCTGTGGCTGAACACGCCGCAACGGCCACTGGAGGCCTCCGGGACTAGCGGCATGAAGGCCGTGCTCAACGGCGTGCCTAGCTTAAGCGTCCTGGACGGCTGGTGGGTGGAGGGGCACGTCGAGGGCAAGACCGGCTGGTGCATCGGAAATTCAGGAAATGGGCCCGGCAGCGAAGTCAGCGCCGAGCCGGAGGACGCCGTGCAGGAAGCCAATTCACTTTACGACAAACTCGAGACCACCATCCTGCCCATGTACTACGGCCAGCCCAACGCCTACGCCGCCGTGATGCGCTACACCATCTCGCTGAACGGCTCGTACTTCAACACCCAGCGCATGGTGCGACAGTATCTGACCAACGCCTACTTCCCCGAAGGCGAAAGCGTTTCGTTCTAGCGCATTCCGTGCCAGTGCCGCGCGGCACTGTCGCGCATCACTTGCGCGGGGGCTTGAGCGTGGCGATGATCACCAGCGCGATTACCAGCAGCACGGCGGCGATGTCGAAGGCGCGCGTGTAACTCTTGAACTGATCGAAGAGCACTCCGCCGAGCCGCGGGCCCACCACTCCCGCAACACCAAACGCCAGAAAGACAAATCCGTAGTTTGCGCCGACGTTTTTCGCGCCGAAGAAGTCGGCGGTGGTTGTGGCGTAGAGCGAGAGCTGCGTGCCGTAGCAGTAATAGATGATGAACAGCAGCGGCCAGAACAGCCAGAGCGAGTCAATGCGTCCCAGCACGGGCAGCGTGACAGCCGATAGCAGCACCATGATGGAGATGGTTCTGATGCGTCCGATGGAGTCCGACAGCCATCCGGAAAGAATGCGCCCCGCCGCGTTGCTGATGGCCGCGATGGTGATGGCCGTCCCGGCCAGCGCCGCGCTCATCCCGGTGATGGAGAGCTGCGCGAAGGGCAGCAACTGGCTGATCACCAGCAACCCCGCGCTGATGCCGAAGGCGTAGCCGATCAGCAGACGATAGAACTGCGAGGTACGCAGCATCTCCGACGGTGTGTAGTCGGCAGGCTTCACGCCGCCGGCGGCGACGACTGGCGGTGTCCATCCAGCGGGCACGTAACCGGTGGGAGGATTCTTCATCAACTGTGCGGCGGTCATGGTGGCGATGAAGTAGACAATGCCCTGCCACATCAGCACAGACTGCCAGCCATACGCGGCGATCCAGCCGGGAATGAATGGGCCCAGCAGCGCCGAGCCAGCGCCGAATGCGCCGACAGCGATTCCCACCACCAGTCCTCGCCGGTCGGGGAACCACTTCGAGATTACCCCGATGGGCGGGACGTATCCGAAGCCGGTGCCGATTCCCACCACGACGCCATACGCCAGGTACATCTCCATCAGGCTGCTGGCATGGCTGGTGAGAAAAAATCCCAGGCTGAAAATAATGCTGCCTAGCATGGAGACGATGTACGGCCCTTTCTTGTCCTGGAGACGCCCTCCAATCAGAAAGGTGATGGCGAAGACCACCACCGCGATGGAGAAAATGTTCGAGACTTCGGTGCGCGTTACGTGCAACGCCTTTTCGAGCGAGGGCACATAGAGGCTCCAGCCGTAGAACGCCCCCAGCGAAAGATTCATCAGCACGCCGCCAACGACCACGAGCCAGCGATTGCCAGTTTGCATAGCGCCTCGCGTATCAAGAGTAAGAAACCCTTGCAAGATTAAGAAGCCCCTGCATGATACCCGCACGCGGACTCCGGATTCAAGGGGATTGGGGAGTAGGGAGGGCCAGGCGGTTGGTTGGTGAGGATCGTAATCAAATTGCTGTCATCCTGAGCGGAGCGAAGGATCTGCTTTTTCCCCAATCCGCAGGGTAAAGCAGGTCCTTCGCTCCGCTCAGGATGACAGCCGAAAATACTTCATGTATTGCAGGGACCGCAGAGCTATTTCTTTGCGGCGTTGGGGTCGGTTGCCGGCACGTTCATATACTTCACCTGCGTACCGACCGCGGCCTGACCTGCTTCCTTAGCAAACGCTTCGCGCCAGAACATGATCTTGCCGCCGACTGCGGTCAGCTCCGGATAGGTGCTGGCGATTTGATCCTCCGGCACCGTGAAGTAGTCCTTGTTGAGCACCACGAAGTCGGCATACTTGCCCGGCTCGAGCGTTCCTAGTTCCTTTTCCTTCTGGAAAAACTCGCCCTGCCAGACGGTCATCATCTTCATCAGTGTGATGCGGTCGATGCGCTCTTCCGGAGCGATCACCTTGCCCGCTTCGTTCTTGCGCGTGATCAGCAGCGCGGCCGAGCCGAAGTAGGTGTTGGGATTTCCGGAGTCGCCGCTCCAGGACTCCTCGTTTTCGTAGACCACGCGCACGCCGGCGTCGATCAGGCCCTTGGCGGGCGAGATCCACTTGCCGTACTTCTCGCCGTAGATATCCAGGTAGGGCGTGCTGCGGTTGATGAAGGCGCCGTTGCAACTGATGATCCAGTTGAAGTCCTTCAGGCGCGGCATCTGCGCGGGGCTGGGATAGAAGCCGCAGTGGTCGGAGCTGAAGCGCCGCGAGCGGATGTATTCTTTGGTGATGGACGGCTCGTCTTTCATCACCTGGTCGATGATGTCCATGATGTTGGAGACGCCCTTGTCGCCGTAGGAGTGGCCGACGGTGAGACGCTGACGCGAGCGGATGACGGTGTAGATGGCCTTGGCCATGTTGTTGCCGGGTTCGACGCGGCACCACTCGCGCGCCTTCACCGCTGCCGGAGCTTCCATGGTGGAGCAGATGGTGGGCGGGCCGCCGTCGATGTTTTGCAAGCCCACGCCGCTCTGCCAGAAGTACGGCGTGCCGAGACCGGCCATGTCGCCGAGGCGCAGATAGAATGCCGACGGATTCGCATTGCCCTCGAAGCCAAAGTAATGGGTGTAGGCGAAGCGCATGGGCATGCGGTTCTCGCGCTGCAGCTTCATGAACGCGTGCATGTAGACCAGGCCCACCATGTGCGATGAGTAGGTGGTGATGCCCAGCGCCGAGTTATTCACCAGGTCTTCTTCAATGACGTTGGCCAGCAGGTCAATCTTGTCGTGGAAGTAGAGATCGGCGGCCAGCGAGCGAGCGTACTCGGTCAGATCGCCGAGGCCCTGCTTGTCCATGCCCTGCAGGCCCAGGGCCTCCTCGGGGTCGGATTGATACAGTTCGCCGATCATCTTGATGCCCGCGCTATTCACCGTGTAGACGGGATGCGATTGGATCATCACCGGATTTTCGGGAGCGAGCTTGTCCAGGTCCGCGCGGGTGATGCCGCGCTCCTGAAGAAACTTCGGGCCGATGCCCAGGCCGGAGTTTCCGCCGGTGGGCAGATTGATATAGGCCCACTGGTCTTTCGGCGCGTTGGCCATGTTTTCCTTGAGCACCAGCTCGATGCCCTTGCGCAGTTCCCCATAGTCCTTGCCCGCAACGGAAAACTGGCGCGAGACCGCCGCCAGCATCTCGGGATGCTCCTTGGCGTAGCCCGAGACGGCGTTGTTGTGGATGTGGGTGTGCGAGTCCATGATGCCGGGGATCACGGTGCGTCCGCGCAGATCGATTTTGGTGGTCTTGGGTCCGGCGTAAAGCATCATGTCAGCGTTGCTGCCGACGGCGAGAATCTTGCCATCGCGCATGGCCATGGCCTGGCCGATGGTTCCCACAACCTGATTGGTGGTGGCGTCGTCCATG
Organism: Acidobacteriota bacterium; assembly: GCA_009691245.1. Classification (NCBI taxonomy): domain Bacteria; kingdom Pseudomonadati; phylum Acidobacteriota; species Acidobacteriota bacterium. The sequence goes on from SHUM01000010.1 coordinate 54,454, forward strand.
GTAACCACCTTGCCGTTGTGGATCACCATGTCAGCATAAGAGATCACCTGCACCGGCACGGTGGCGGTCTGCTGCGCGCCGAAACCAAGTGCCGCGCCGCTGGCCAGTATCAAACTGAACATCAGGCTGAACATCAGGCCGGACTTCAGGCCGCGAAGGCCCACGGCCTTCCGACGTATCGTCATTTCTCTAAATTGCATCACTTGTTCCCTTTCTCAATTCTCATGGAGTTAAAAGTCGTGTCAGAGTTCAGCCAGTGGCGCATAGTCCTGATGGCGCCCACGTTCCTGTATGGCTGGAGTCTGGCTGCAAGGGATTATACGATAAGTCGGCCCGTTGCGCGACAGGGCACTTCGGGAAAATCAGCAGTGCATTTCCTTGCAGGTTCCGTCTCGCTGGTACCTCCCGGATTTGCCTTGCTATTGCCCCCAAAGACGAATACCCTTGCGCTATCTCCGGGTAGCGGGCCCGGTGCGGCGAGACATTCACGCGGGGCACGCGGGCATACGGGGAATCGTCTCTTGAAAACTCAGTTGGTTGGATTCGACCGCTTGCGGGCAGGCTGCATTTCAGAACGGAGAGCCACGCAGTTGTGCGCGTTGGCATTGGCCTTGCTGGTCCCGCTGGCCTTCGCGCCCGCGCTGAATGACTATCTACTCTCCGATTCCTTCCGCATCGTCGGCCTAATCGACTTTCCCGCCGCACTCCAGTATTTTCACGGTACCACCGGTTTTGGCCGCAATGAATTTCGCCCGCTGATTCCGTTGAGCTACGCCGTCGATCAACTGATCTGGGGAGACCAGCCGTTCGGGTATCACCTCACCAATGTGCTGATTCACACCGCGAACAGCGTGCTGATGTTCCTCATCTTCCTTCGGCTCACTAAGGCGGTGCTGCCCGGCTTCGTCGCAGGCGTGCTGTTTGCCTTGCAACCCGCGCACCACTCGCGCGTCTTCTGGATCGCTGCGCGCGACAGTGCGGTATGCCTGTTCTTTCTGTCGATCTGCTGGCTCGCCTATCTCCACGCTCGGGAACGCGAACCTGCGGAACTCGCCGACAAAGCCGGGACAACGCGGCGGAGTCACCGTCTGCTGCACGGCATCTCGGTAGCGTCCTTTCTATTCGCACTGCTGAGTTACGAAGGGGCGGTCGCCTTTCCCCTGGTGTTGATGGCCATGGAGGCGATGGTTTACGGCGATGGCGCACCCTGGCGGAAGAGACTGTGGATTGCCCTGCGAGCTACGTGGCCGATGTTGGCGCTGACGGTCATTTACCTGGCCTGGTGGCTGCTCCTGTTTCGTGGAGCGGTGGGCGATTACGACCTGCTCATCACCGTGCAGGGCATGGCGGAAAACTTCTACCGCCTGCACTACCGTTTGTTTTACCATGTGCAGCATTGGCTGGGGCTGGCCTATCTGCTGGCCTTCTATTGGCTGTGGCGCGAGCGGAAGACGCTGCAGCCGCTGCTGGGGTTTTCGATCGCGCTGATCTGGATCGGATATCTTCCTTACATGCATGTGCGCGGGTTCGCGGATCGCTTTACCATGCTGAGCACGGTGGGAGCGGCGCTGCTGCTGGGTCTGTGCGCCACCAGCGTTACCCACTACTGGAACTCCAGACGCGCCGTGGTGGTGATCCCGCTGGCGCTGATCCTGCTGTTCTCGGGATACTACACTTGGGGCACCAGGCGCAGAATGCGGCAGTGGGTGGCGGCTGGAGAAAAAGCCGAGGCCCTGCTGGTTCAGTTGCGGGAGATGCACCCCGCCTTCCCGGAAGGCGCCACGCTGCTGCTCGACCATATCCCCACCATGCACGAAAACGCCCACGTTTTTCCCACCGGACTGGAGGCTGCCATCCGGCGGCGCTACCGGCAGGAGTTTCCGGAGATTCATTACTTTCCCGCGGAAGTGGCGGCGGAAGTGCGTGAGCAGTTGCTGAACCAGAAGCCCTTCTATCACTTCCGCTATATGCCCGAGCAGGGCCGCCTGGTGGAGATCAGCGCGCCCGACCGCATATCCGCCAATCGATAAACCTCCTCCCGAAGCGAACGGCGCGTTGCGTTTCCTCGCACGCCAGCCTGCTCCGCAAAAATAGTTGGAACCGTACTCCCTTCTAGTGGCATCCTATCTATAGAGTCGGATAATCCCCGGATATGGTCCTCCGTCGTCGACAGTTTTTGAATGAAGGAATTTACCATCGCGAGAATCAAGTTGCGAATACTCGTGTGTGCGGTAGCTCTGCTCGGAGGCCTCGGAACGGCCCATGCGCAGCGCGCCGAACTGCGTCCGGCCAGCCCCATCCGCCTTGCCGGAACCTCGGATTCCAATAGCCCGGTCTATCGCGCGGGCGGCAAGTTTGTGGTGTTCCAATCCTACTCGCTGCCGCTCATTGTGGAGGGGACTTCGCAGGCGGGGCCGCTGCGCGCGCGACCCGTTCTGCTCAATTCATTCACGCATTATCCGCTGTGGATTGAATCTGTCTGGACCGATGACGACGGGACACTATTTGCCTGGTATCACCATGAGCAGTGGATTTGCAGCAGCGGACTTTCCGCTCCAGTGATCGGGGCGCTGGTTTCGCACGATGGCGGCAATACCTTTCAAGACCTGGGAATTGTTCTCGACTCAAGCTACCCCACCGATTGCAGCGCGAAAAACGGATTCTTCGCGGGCGGGCATGGCGACTTCACCGTGCTGCTGGACGGCTCCCGCCAGTTCTTCTACTTCTACTTCACCAACTACAGCGGACCCGCCGACAGCCAGGGCGTCGCCGTGGCGCGCATGCCCTTCTCCGCCCGCACCAGACCCATCGGGCAGGTGCGCAAGTTCTACCAAAACAATTGGACGGAACCCGGACTGAAAGGACGTCTCACCGCCATCCTGCCCGCCAGCGTTTCCTGGACCCGCACCGACACCGATTCGTTCTGGGGACCATCGCTGCACTGGAACACCCACCTGCAACAGTTTGTCATGCTGCTGAACCGCACCTGCTGCGAGCCGGGCTGGCCGCAGGAGGGCGTTTACGTTTCCTACAATCCCGATCTGAGCATTCCCACCAACTGGTCCGCTCCGGTGAAGCTGCTGGACCGCGATCAGGCGCGCTGGTATCCGCAGGTGATCGGTCGTCCGCCCAGCGGAACCGACCGGCTCGCTGGACGCATCGCGCGATTCTACATGGGCGGCGACTCGGACTTCGAAATTGTGTTTGATTATTAGGCAATTTCCGCGTCAGGACGGCAATCACGGAAACTTAATGCAGTTGAAACGGACTGTTGCGGAGCGCATCCTGCAGCGCGGTGCCGGTGGAATCCAGGCCCCCCGACCCGGGAATTCCACCGGATATTTATCACGCGTCCGTCCTCGCTGGGAGGCCATTGCCATGGCGCAGTGAGGGCAGATTCTGAGGCTCCAGCACCTTCAACTTAACACTGCTCGTCAGGGTACTGTCGAGACCTCAGTTTGCCTCATGGGACTTACTCCAACTGCAAGCTGATGCGCCGGCGGGTGGTGAGTCGGTTTGAAATTTCTATCATCAAATCCAGGCCTTCAGGCCGGGGTTGGGGATTGCATTTTATCTAGTCCAGCGCTTTAGCGCTGGGTTGGCTCGCCATTTGTCAGCCCCCTTCAGGGGGCTTTGCCGCCGGAGAATTCCTCGTCAGTTGCCGCACGCGGCGCAAGCCCCGTAAACGGGGCTGATCGTTGTGACCGGTTTCGGCAACCCAGCGCTAAAGCGCTGAGCTAGATAAAATGCAACCACATTCGGCGCTGAAGCGCCGAATGAAACAATAGACCGAAGCTCACGCGCTGGGCTGGAGAATAGCATCCACCCGGAAAATCAAACCGCCCGCTTCCCAGAGGTACATAAAGTTGCGAGGCGAGGCCCTGAGCCATTATGATGATGGATTGCAGTGGACTCGGCAGCCGGCTCTGCGCGCGGCGTATTGGTCGTGTCAACGAGTCCGCGCGGATATTCGATCAAGATTTGGCGGTGAACAGGCAATGAGTGAAAGAGGCAAACTTGGCCCGAAACTGGGCCCGAAACTTGGAGTAGTTTTGTTCCAGTTGGGCGGGCCGGACTCGCTCGAGGCGGTCGAGCCGTTCCTGCACAATTTGTTTCTCGATCCCGACATCATCGACTTTCCTTTCGCCAAGTTGGCACGGCCCGTGCTGGCCAAGTTGATGGCCGTCAGCCGCGCCAAAAAAGTCGCGCACGGTTATGCCGCGATGGGCGGCGCGTCGCCCATTGTCGCCTGGACAAAAAAGCAGGCAGCGGCTCTGGAAATCGTGCTGCGCCGCGCGCCCGCAATGGCCAACGCGCGCGTGGTCATTGCCATGCGCTACTGGAAGCCCTTCACCGAAGAGGCCATCGCTGAACTCGTACGCGAACAGGTTACCGAAATTATCCTGCTGCCGCTCTATCCGCATTTCTCGAAGACCACCACAGGCAGCAGCTACAACGAGTGGAACCGCCACTTTCCCTTCTCGCCGCTGTCCAACGTGCCCGTGAAGTACATCAGGGATTATCCCGAGCACGCCGGTTACGTCGATTGCTTCGTCACCGGCATCAATGAAACGCTCAAGCGTTTCCCCGCGCCCGAGAAAGTTCATCTGGTTTTTAGCGGGCATAGTATTCCGAACTCCGTCGTCGCCTCCGGCGATCCCTACAAGCCACAGATCGAGCAGACCATGCGCAGGGTGCTCGAGCGCGGCGGCTGGACGCTGCCCTCCACGCTCTGCTGGCAGAGCAAGGTCGGCGCGGGCCGCTGGGTGCAGCCATCTGTCCATGAAATTATTCCCACCCTCGGCGCGCAGGGCGTCAAGGACGTTCTGATCGTCCCCATCTCCTTTGTCTCCGACCACATTGAAACCCTGCACGAGATCGGTGAAGAAGTGCGCGAGGAAGCCATGCGCGCCGGCATCGAGCGCTTCGAACTGATGGACGGTCTGAACGACTCGCCGCAGTTCATCAACGCACTCGCCGACCTGGTTCACGCGCAAGTGTCCGCCGCGGTATAAATGTTATAATCAACTGGCAAGGTGATGGAGCCTGCCGCCATGTCATTCCCACTTGAAAACGCCCGACTCTGCATGGATTGCGACACCGTCTTCGACGGCCCGTTGTGCCCCAGTTGCACCAGCGAAAGCTTCTTCCCGCTGAGCCGATGGATTCGCCCCGCGCTGGAAGAGATCAGTCCCAAACCGCCGCGCTCCCTTGGTGAAACATTGGGCCCCAAAGCCGGAAAGACGGCTCGCAACGCCTCGCTGCTGCTGGCCGGATCGGGCCTGGCTTATGGGCTGTGGAAGGCGTTCTACGGCACGGGCAAGCCATCCGACTCCACCCCGCGCAAGAAAAAGCCGGAGGATAAATCCCCGTAGGGATTGCCGCGACGCCGTGGACCGATCCGAGCCGCGACAGTAATGGAGCGTCCACGATGCGCGAAAAACCGGAGGGCTCCTGAGCGCGAACATTGGTCGCGGTAATGATTCGCGTGGACGCTCCATAACTGTCGCGGCTCGGATACAGAAACACTCAGAAACACTCGCGCCTAGGACTGACTCCGGATGCTGCGCCAACTGCGAATTGAAAACTTCGCTCTGATCGACCGGCTGGAACTGGACTTCCACGCGGGTCTCAACCTGCTCACCGGCGAGACCGGCAGCGGCAAGTCCATCGTCGTCGAGGCCGTCGGCCTGCTACTCGGCGATAAAGGCTCTGCCGAGGTGATTCGCAGCGGCGCGGAGCGCGCCCGCCTCACCGCCGTGTTCGCGCCGGAAAGCAAAGACGCCAATCGTTGGAGCGAACTGCTGGCCCGGCTTGCCGAGGCCGGCATTGACGCCGCTCGCGCCGACGAGCTGATCATCCAGCGCGATATCATCGCGCCGGCTGGCAATGGCGCCTCCGCCAGCGCACTCCGCTCGCGCATCTTCATCAACAACCAGTCCGCCACCGCCGCGCTGCTCCGCCAACTCGCTCCGGCGCTGGCCGAGATTCACGGCCAGAACGAGCAGCAGGAACTTTTTCTCGCTTCGGCACAATTGGATTTATTAGATCGCTTCGGCGCGCTGGCTAGTGGCAATGACGCTCTGCGCGCCCAGGTGCGGGAACACTTTAACGCTTGGAAGCAATTGCGGCGCGACTGGGAGTCGCTGCGCAATGACCAGCAGGAGTGGCTGCGCCAAATGGACCTCTGGAAATTCCAGCGGCGCGAGATTGATACGGCCGAGCTGAATAGCGAACGGGATCACGATCTCGACCAGCGTCTGGAGGACGAGAAGCGCGTGCTGGCCCACGCCGAGCGCATCCGCGCGCGGCTCGCCGCGGCCTACGATCTGCTCTATGACGCCGCTCAGTCGTCGATCTCGACCGTCGCCTCCGCCGAGCGCCAAATCTCCGAAGCCGCCGCCTACGACACCGCGCTCGGCGGCGTCTCCGAGTCTTTGCTCTCCGCCAAGGCCCAGGTGGAGGACGCCGCGCTCACCATTCGGGACCGCTTGTCGAATCTCGACGCCAGCCCCGAGCGCATTGAGGAAGTGGAGACTCGCCTCGCCGCGCTCGACCGCCTCAAGCGCAAGTACGGCCCCACGCTTACAGATGTGATGAAGTACGGCGACGATGTTGGACAGCGCCTTGCGCTGGCCGAGAATGGAGAAAGCCGCATCGAGGAACTCGAAGGTCAGGTAAAGCAGGCCGCCGCCGATTATAAGAAGTCCGCCACCGCTCTGAGCGCCGCGCGCCGCAAGGCCGCGAAAGAGTTGCAACGCTCTGTGGAGCGTGAGTTGGGCGAGTTGGCCATGGGCGGCACCCGGTTTGAGGCCAGGCTGACGACCGGCGCTGCGGAGACGGAGTGGCGCTCGACGGGCATGGATCAAGTCGAGTTCCTGCTCTCGCCCAACGCCGGCGAGCCGCTCGCTGCGCTCGAGAAAATCGCCTCGGGCGGCGAGGTCTCGCGCGTGATGCTGGCGCTGGAAACCGTCATCGCCTCGCAACCCATCTCCTCAGCGACGGATCGCAAATCGCCGAAACCCGCCGCTCGCAACGGCGGCGCGAAGCAGTTGGTTGCACATTCCGGCACGGCGCGGTCGGCGGAAGCCGCGCCGCGGCACACGCTCATCTTCGATGAAGTGGATAGCGGCATCGGCGGGCGCGCCGCCGAAACGGTCGGGCGCAAATTGCGCGCGCTGGGTGAGCAGCGCCAGGTGCTCTGCGTAACCCATCTGCCGCAGATCGCCAGCTTCGCCCATCACCACTATCGCGTGGAAAAGATCGAGCAGGATGGCCGCACGGTTACCCGCGTCGAGCCGCTCGACGCCGCCGGTCGCCGCGAAGAGTTGGCGCGCATGTTGGGCGGCACGCAGATCACTCCAGCGCTGCTCAAGCACGCCGGGCAATTATTGAAGACCAACGCCGAATGACGTTGCGGCTACTATCTTGCCGCCCCTGCCGGGGCTACGAAAATGCGGCATTGTATCTATGACAATGGCCTGCACGCAAAGGAACCTTCGCTGTGAATGATTCTCCTGCTCCCTTACTTACTTCCAAACGTCTTGCAATCATTGCCGCCGTCGCGCTGCTGGCCGTTGCCGGAATATTTTTCTTCATCCGCCGCCGGGCGGGCGGCGGCGATACCGAGTTCATCACCGCCAAAGTCGAGCGCGGCGCGATTCGCAAAGTGGTCAACGCCACAGGAACGGTGCAGGCGCTGCTGACCGTGCAGGTGGGCAGCCAGGTTACCGGGCAGGTGCAGGCGCTCTACGCCGATTACAACTCCGTGGTGCGCGAAGGCCAGATGCTCGCGAAGATCGACCCGCGCCGCTATCAAGCTGACGTGAGCGGCGCGGAGGCCAATCTGCTGGCCGCGCAGGCGCGCGTGAAATCCATCGAAGCGGAACTCAACAGCCAGATTGCCAATCAAGCCAGCGCGGCGGCCAACGTCGAGTCGGCTCGCGTGGCCCGCGACAATGCCGCCACGCAGTTCGTCCGCGCCGAGGAACTGCGCAGGCAGGGCATCAGTTCACAGAACGAGTACGACAATGCCAAGGCCAATCGCGACTCCACTGAGGCCCGCCACACTCAGGCGCGCGCGCAGGCCGAGCAGGTGGTCGCGCAGATTGCGGCCGGCCGCGCGCAGATTGAGCAGGCCCGCGCGCAAGTCGCACAAGCGCAGGCCGCGCTGAATCAGTCGCAGGTGAATCTCGAATACACCGACATCCGCTCGCCCGTAGACGGCGTGGTCATCTCGCGCAACGTGGACGTGGGGCAGACCGTCGCCGCCAGCCTGCAAGCGCCGACGCTGTTCCTCATCGCCGGCGACCTGACCAAGATGCAGTTGCAGGCCAGCGTTGATGAAGCCGACATCGGGTTGATCTCCATTTCTGGCCCCCTCTCCGGCTCTCTCTCTGGCGGCCGTGCCGAGCAGGTGCGCTTCACCGTGGACGCTTTCCCCAACCGCAATTTCCAGGGCCGTATCAGCGAGATTCGCCTCGAGCCATTGGCCGTGCAAAATGTGGTCACCTACAGCGTGATCGTCAACGTGGACAACGCGCGGCTGGAACTCAAGCCAGGCATGACCGCGAATCTGACATTCACCATCGCGGAAAAAACCAGCGCGCTGCGCCTGCCCAACGCCGCGCTGCGCTATACTCCGCCGGGCCAGTTACCTGACCAATTACCTGGCCAATTATTAGACGAGATGCCACGCGATGAGCAACTCACCGTTGCTGCGCCAGCCGAGAGGCACGAAACTGCGCCGACTCGATCCGCAAAGCCTGCGCCGCGAACCGGCCCGTCCTCCGCGCTCGCGCCGGGACAGTTGTGGAAGCCCGGCGAAAAAATCCAGTTCCCCGCGCCCGAGGCCGGAGGCACGCGGTCGGCGGTGATTTGGATATTGAATGCACAAAAACAGCCGGAGCAGCGCAAAGTGGAATTGGGCATCGCCGACGGCTCGGCGACGGAAGTGGCCTCCGGAAAGCTGGCCGAGGGCGACGCGGTCATCATCGGCGACAGCACGCAGGCCGCCGAATCGCGCGGCGGTATATTCGGCGGCGGCGGCCCGCCACGCTAACGCGTGCCAGTGCCGCGTGCCAGTGCCGCGTGTCAGTGCCGCGCGCGTCAGCAAGCGGGCCCACGGAGCAACCACGCCGGAAGTGCTCGATTTTTTTTAGAGTCGTCATCCCGAGCGCAGCGAGGGACCTGCTTTTTATGACTCGGCAAAGAAGAAAAGCAGGTCCTTCGCTGCGCTCAGGATGACAACGTAAAAACAATGACTCAAGTGACAACATCGGCACGCACCGTCGTCCACATCGAGCAGGTGCATCGCACTTACCGCACGGGCGACATTGAGGTGCGCGCGCTGCGCGGCGTTTCGCTCGAAGTGGCGGCGGGCGAGATGGTCGCGGTGATGGGGCCGTCGGGCTCGGGAAAATCCACGCTGATGAATATCATCGGTTGTCTCGACCGGCCCACGCGCGGGCGCTATGAACTCGAGGGCCGCGATGTCTCCACGCTCACGCGCGATGAGCTGGCCGAGGTGCGCAATGCGAAGATTGGATTCATCTTCCAGTCGCTCAATCTCGTCGCGCGGACCAGCGCCATCGAGAACGTCGCCTTGCCGCTGGTCTACGCTGGCGTGCCTCAGGAGGCCCAGATGCGGAGGGCGCGCGAAGCGCTGGCGGCGGTGAACTTGTCCGACAAGGAACGGAGCCTGCCCAACCAGCTCTCCGGCGGACAGCAGCAGCGTGTCGCCATTGCGCGCGCGCTAGTGAACAATCCGGCGATCATCATCGCTGATGAGCCCACCGGCGCGCTGGATACGCGCTCGTCGCTGGAAGTGATGGAGATACTGGAGCGCATGAACCGCGAGCGCGGCCTAACCATCCTGCTGGTAACGCACGAGCACGACATCGCCCGCCACGCGCAGCGCCTGATCAACATCCGCGACGGGCGCGTGAATCAAGATGTGGCCGTCGCATCGCAGTTGCGGTCGAGCGAGCTGCTGGCCGCAATGCCGCCCGAGGAAGCGGAAGACGTAAGTGCGCTTCGGGTTTCGTGATGGTTCTCTTGCAACTCGGCTGTCATTCTGAGCGCAGCGAAGGATATGTTTTCCCTGCGCCGCAAGCTAAAGCATATCCTTCGCTACGCTCAGGATGACAACGAATCGTTTTGCAAAGCAATGGTTGGACGTGCGGAGAATACGTTCGACAATCTCCGCATTTTTGCGGAGATTAATATCGAGCATACGGATAATTGTCGTACAGGAAGTGATGGCGCCATGATGTCTTGCTGGACCATATTGAAAATTGCCTGGCGGGCGCTGGCGCGCAATAAGATGCGCAGTTCGCTCACCTTACTGGGCATGGTCATCGGCGTGGGCGCGGTCATTACCATGGTGTCGCTCGGTCAGGCGGCGCAGCGCATGGTGGAGCAGCAGATTGCCAGCGTTGGGCCGAACCTGCTCTTCGTTACGCCGGGGAGCCGCAACACCGGCGGCGTGCAGATGGGCGCGGGAGCGTCGGCCACGCTCACCGACTCAGACGTGGACGCCATCGTGCGCGAAGTCCCGCTGGTAGCCGCCGCCACGCCGATGGTCACTACGCGCGGGCAGATGATCTTCGGCAATCAGAACTGGGCCTCCCGCGTGGAGGGCACCAACGAGCGTGCGCCGGAGATTCGCGCATGGGGTCTCCAGCGCGGCGAATTTTTCACCGGGGCCGACGTGCGCTCCGCGAGTCGCGTGGTGGTGCTCGGCCACACCGTCGCCGACCGTTTGTTCGAGGGTGTTGATCCCATCGGGCAAACACTTCGCCTGAACAATCTTCCGTTTCGGGTAACCGGGGTGCTCGAAGCCAAGGGTCAGGCGCTCACCGGACAGGATCAGGACGACATGGTTGTCGTTCCCTACACCACGGTGCAGAAAAAGCTGAAGCGCACCGCGCTGGCGGTGATCGACAACGCCATGATCTCCACCATCAGCCCGCTGGCCTCGCGCGTCGCAGAGGCGCAGATCACCGAGTTGATGCGGCAGCGGCACAACATTCACGCGGGCGACCCGGACGACTTCCGCGTGCGCAATCTCGCCGACGTGGCGCAGGCCGCCGAGCAGACCACGCTGATCCTGACACTGCTGCTGGGCTCGATCGCCGCCGTGTCGCTGATCGTGGGTGGCATCGGCATCATGAACATCATGCTGGTGTCAGTTACCGAGCGCACACGCGAGATCGGCATCCGCATGGCCGTGGGCGCGCGCGCGAGCCAGATACGTTTGCAGTTCCTCGCTGAGTCGGTGATGCTGAGTCTCGTCGGCGGGCTGATCGGCATTGTGCTGGGATCGGCGGGCGCGGCGGGGATTGCTCACGCATTGAAATGGCCCACGTTCATTTCACTGCTGGCGGTGGTGGTGGCGTTCGTCTTCTCGGCGGCGGTGGGAATCTTCTTCGGATATTACCCGGCGCATCGCGCGGCTTCGCTCGACCCTATCGAGGCGCTGCGGTATGAGTAAAAGAATAACCGCAGAGGGCGCAGAGGTGCGCGGGGTAAAACCCAAAGCAAAGTGGATTGATCGGGGTGATTGGGTTGCGTTGTTTGCCATCGCGGCGCTGGGCGCGATGGTGCGGTGGTCATGGATGTCCGGGCTCCCGGCGATTCTGCATCCTGACTCGGACTCTTACTTTGAAATTGCGCAGCGGCTGTGGAATCGCGGCGAATTCGGCGATCTCTCGCGGCGCACGCCGCTGTACCCACTGCTGCTGTGGATCACCGGCAAATCCGGCGCCGGCGATTTTGACCTGACGCTGCTGGTCCAACATGCGCTTGGCGTGGGCACGGCGCTGTTGACGTATCTTACCGCGCGCGGCGTCGTTCGCTATCGTGTACCTTCACTGTTTGCCGGTTTGGCCGTCGCGGCGGCGCCGGTGTTTATTCTGACCGAGCACAGCGTGCTCTCCGAATCGCTCTACACTTTCCTGCTGGTGGCCGCTGGATATTTCCTGCTGGCGCATCTGCGCGAACAGTGCCGCGACCGTCAGGGAGCGGGGGTTGATTTGCCCATCGACGAACTCAACCACCGCTCCCTGACGGTCGCGGCACTGTTCGATGCGGGCGGCGGCGGAATTCGCGGAATCCTCTGCGGGGTTGCGCTGGGGCTGGCCTGCCTGACGCGGCCCATCGCGCTGCTGATTTTCCCGCTGTGGCTGGTGGTGATAATGCTGCTGCGCGGTCGACACGCTGCGGGGCGCTTTGCCGCCACCGCTGGGATTGCGTGGCTGGCCGTGCTGCTACCGCTGCTGATTCGCAACCAGCAAACGATGGGCCGCATTGCACTGACGGAGTCCACGGGGCGGAATCTGATCTCTGTCACGGACCTTCAGGTGGACTACGCCGCCAGTGAACACAAGGATGTGCTCTCGATCTATCACCGCTACTTGCCGGGTAAGCGCGGGCCCGACGCCGTGGTGGTGTACTCCGCGATGCCGGAGCTGCGCAGGATCGCAAAAAATCCGAATGCCGAAATTCTGGAATTCCTGTCCGATGTGGAGATTGATCGCGCCCTGGCCGACGCCGCGCTGGACTCGATTTGGTTGCATCCGCTTGATTTTCTGTGGAGCCGCTGGCAGCGTCTGCCATTGCTGTTTCTTGATCCATCGGCGAGCCAGTGGTACGCGCTTCGTGCGGAGACGTATGTGCCGCTGGTCGAGTTCACGGGCCGCACTAATCCCGAGATGACCAGCCGCACGGTGGTGAATCATCCGTTGCAGGAGATTGACTTCCCGCGCGCGGCGAGCGTACTGGAGCGCTGGCAGTTTCCGTTTGGAGGCGTGTGGTTTCTGGCTCTGGCGGCGCTGGGGGGGATTGCCAGCGTCGTCGCCGTGCTGGCAAAAACCGAAAGCAGATCCTTCGCTGCGCTCAGGATGACAGCTAATGGGGGTGGGTTGCTGATATTCCTGGCGCTGGCGGCGAGCCTGCTGGTCACGATTCTGATGCAGCCGCCGAACTTGCGCTACCGCCTGCCCACGCTGCCGTGGGAGATTCTGCTGGCGGCGGCCGGCCTCGCGCTGGTGGCCGATACCGCGACGCAATTCGCCATGGTGGCGGGCAGAAAATTTGGCCGCGAGATTCCCTGCTGGATTCCGAACGTCGCGGTCTGCTGTGCGGCGATTGGATTGTTCGTCACGGGGCAAAATTGGCGGGGTGCGCCGGGCGAATCGGCGATCCAAGTCGGCGACTTCGTGGATTCGGCCAACCGGCCCGAGGACGGCCCGCCGATCATTCGGCAGATGCCTCTCGCCGGGCGCACCGTGCCGATGATCTACTGGCGCGGCGATATGCCCGCGCCGCGCAACATCGAGACGCAGGCGGCGGTCCCGCGCGGCGGCGCATATCATCTGCGCGCGGCGTTCAGTTGCGGCGAGGCAAACTGCGCCAACGCGCAGTTGCGGCTGGTCTCATTCGACGCAGTGGGGACGGCGCTAGGCACGCCACTCGGAATAAAAGCCATTTCGCTGGCGCAGGAGCGCACCGACAATGATTGGTTCTGGGAGCAGATCGATGAGCGAGTGACATTGCCGCGCGGCGCAGCGCGCGTTCGCGTGGAGTTAACCTTCGAGCCCGGCCAAGGCAGCGTGGTGATACCGTTCCTCGCGTTGTCGCCGCGCAAGTGATCGTTTTGACCGTGTGACAGTGCCGCGCGCGTCAGCGAGCGGGCCAGTGGAAAAACCATCCCGCGGTCGCCGATGCTTTTACTCCCCGCCAGAGCACAATGTCATCGTGAAACCCAAACCCTGCTGTCCGGGGCATCGTGTTCCATTGGCCCGCTTGCTGACGCGCGCGGCACTGTCACGCGCCACCTACTGTGCTACTACTGGCCAGGGGATGGCCCAATTGACCATGTAGTAGCCGAGCGTGGAGACGATGGCGATGCCGATCAGCGAGAGGATGGCGCCGCTCTTGAACATGGTGCCGATCTTCACGTAGCCGCTGGCAAAGACCATGGCGCTCGGCGGCGTGCCGATGGGCAGCGCGAAGTCGAACGAGGCGGCCATGCCCACGGCCACCATCAGCGCGATGGGATTGAATGTGGCGGTGGGAGCGGCGCCCAGCACCAGCGCGCCGACCATGCCCATGATGGCGATGTTGGAGATGAAGCTGCCCACGATGATGGTGAAGGCGACCACGATCACCACGAAGAGGAAGTTGGACTGGCCGTCGCCGGAGAGTGATTTGATAGCGGTCTGCATGAACGCGCCCAGTCCCACCTTGGGAGAGGCGATGGCGGTGCCGATGGCCAGCGCGCCGGCGATCAGGGCCAGCGTGCCCCACTCGATGCCTTTCACGGCATTGTCCCAACTCATCGCGTAGGTGCCCTTCTCCTTATCGAGCGGAATCAGGAACAGCGAGGTGGCCATGATGATGGCGCTCACGGACCAGTCCAGATGCGACTTCAGCCAAATGGACAGGGCATGTTTCGCGCCGGTGCCCGCACCGCTGGCCAGATCAATCGAGAGCGGGACCAAGTCGGGCAGCATCCACAGGAACATGGCGGTGAGGAAAACGAAGGCCGCGATCTTTTCGCCGCGCTTCATGGGGCCGAGCGAATCGCGCTGCTTCTGGAGGAATTCCATGGAGCCTTCCCAGTTGGGCATCTCCGGCTTGATGACAAACTTGATGACCAGGAACACGGCGACCATCGAGACGGCGAAGACCGGGAACACCACGTAGATCCATTCGAGGAAGCCGATGCGGTAGCCGAGTTGTTCGACGAAGTTGCGCGCGATCAGGTTGGGCGGTGTGCCCACCGGCGTGGCGATCCCCAGGTTCGATCCCCAGGCGATGGAGAGAAACAGCGCCTGCGCGTAGCGGCTGTCCTTGTCAAATTTGAACGTGGTGGCGAGGCCCGTGGCAATGGAGAGGAAGATCATGGTGGTTACCACATGCGACATCACCGAACTCATCGCGGCGGAACCCAGCCCAATCAGCAACAGTACGCGCCAGGGACGTCCGCCCACCAGCGGCGAAGCGACCATGGTGTAGGCAATGCGATTGGTCAGCCCGTGCAGGGAAGTACTGTGGCCGATGATCATGGCGCCGAGCAGGAAGATGTTGATGGGGTCGGCCCAGCGCGAGAAGGCCTCGCCCACGGGTTGAATGCCGAAGAAGACCAGTCCGGCCATGGCCAGGAATGAAGTCACTGGAATCGGGATGACTTCGCAGATCCACCACAGCACGGTCCACAGGAAGATGCCCAGCGTCTTCATGCCGACCGGGGCGACGTCGGGCAGCGGCGGCGCCATCACGCAGAGGATCATGGCCAGCGGCCCGGCGAAGAGGCCGAACAGGCGGCGCTGCTTCTCGAAACGCTCTTCCGCTTCCGTAAGAGAGCTTGCTACTTTAGTAATGTCCCAACCCATCGCGCCTCCGGTACCGTGGAAAGTGAACTGAGTTTATGATGAAGTATCCGAACGTTTCTACCAGACTTTGCGAGCGGTTGCAAGCGTGGGGCGGGCAGGCAAGTGGGAGGTTGGAACGACTTCGGATGACCGCGGTCGGGTAGAGCTGGTAAACGTTTCGCCATTGCTCAGTAGTAATTGTCCCAGACACCGATTGGCTCGCCAACGGAAGTTGCTGGAGGCACCCGGCGAGCTGCGCGCCTTCAGTTCCGCATTGACAATCCACGGATTCAGCGACGATAATCACGCATAGTAATAGCGCAGTGGGAGGCGACGGATGGCAATCAGGCACATGGCAATCAGGCACATGGTTGTTGCACTTGTTTTTGTTGGACTCATGGCGGGGGCTCCTGTGCGGGGAGAAGAAACTCCCAAGCCGGGCGAAGCTGGTTCCAATGGCGGGCAGGCTCCGACATTTTACAAGAACGTGGTTGGTATCTTTCAAGCGAATTGCCAGAGCTGCCACAGGCCGAATCAAATCGGACCTTTTTCCCTGATGGATTATCAGAGCGCTCGTCCCTGGGCCAGAGCCATCAAAATTGCGGTCATGGATAGGAAAATGCCGCCGTGGCTGGCCAATCCAAAGTATGGCCATTTCAATAATGATCGCTCGCTGAGCCAGGCGGAGATCGACACCATTGCGGCCTGGGTGGATCAAGGCGCGCCGGCGGGCGATGCGAAAGATGCGCCCGCGCCGGTGCGCTGGCCCGATGGTGGTTGGACGGTCCAGCCCAATGTGGTGGTGGACCTGCCAGCCTATCCAGTGAAGGCGGCTGGAGTTGTGGAATGGGAGAGCGTGCTCATCCCCGGTCCGTTCAAGGAAGATACCTGGGTAACCTCGGTGCAGATTCTGCCGAGCGATGCGGCCGTGGTGCATCACATGTGCTTTGAGTTTCAAAAATACAATCCCGACCTGCCCTTCAACGTCTATGAGTGGGTGGAGATTCCCCGCCAAGATAATGGCGACGCCAAGGTTTACGATGGAAGGCCGCACCCGACCGAAGGCACGATTCTGCGGCGCGCCGTCGGCAGCACCGAGGTGACACGCTTCCAGGGAAAGCTCACCATCAAGGGCAGCAATCAGTTTTGCTACCTGCCGGGATTGACGCTGGAAGATTATCGGCCGGTGAATGCGGCCGTGCTGGTGCCCGCCGGTTCCACCATGGCTGTGGACGTGCATTATACCGCCAGCGGGAAGGACTCGGTGGATCGCACCAGGATCGGCTTCACGGTGACGAAAACGCCGCCCGCGAAGAAGTTCATCAACCTGGGTGGCGGCGATGGCGATGAAAATCCCGTCGACAGCCGCATACAGGACAATATGAAATTGGCCATTCCGCCCAACGACGGCAACTATGCCGGCCCTCCCGCGGACATCATCTTCAAGAAAGAGGCCGAGCTGGTCTGGTTCCGCCCGCATGCCCACCAACGGGGAAAGAGCGCGCGCTACACTTTGATTTATCCCGATGGCCGTGAAGAAATTGTTCTCGATGTTCCGCGCTATGACTTCAATTGGCAACTGACCTACCGAACGTCTCTGAAGATCCCCAAAGATTCACGCATGCACGTGCAGTTCACCTATGACAATTCAGTCAACAATAAATACAACCCCAACGCCAACAAGTGGGTGTATTACGGAGGGCAGAGTTGGGAAGAAATGGGCACCCCCAACATGGGCTTCCTGGTGGACCAGAACACTAAGAAGGAAGACATCATCAAGGAGCAGTGATGAGGGAGGAGTGCTGATTAGATTCCTTGTAACAGGGAACACTCCAGAACTGCGCGATTTGTTCAAAGTAATGTGCGCAGTTCAGGCTGTCCCACTTTTCCTTGGGCGTCAACTTCACCGTCGGCGGGAGCAGTGCAAATGCGGTCTGCAATGCTGCCGGTTATCGCGTTGCTGGCGCAGCGGCATCCGGCAACTATCTGCGCGGGAATGGAACTAACTTCGTGAGCAACTCGATTCAGGCAACCGATTGTGCCAAACCTGAACACCAGCAAGATTACTACTGGCACGATGGACGCTGCTCGGTTGCCCGATGCCAGTGCTTCAGCAAGCGGGAAAGTCGCCACCTCCAGCCAGACATTCGAGGGAGCCAAGACGTTCAATGATGCAATCACAGCCAATGGGGGCATCACGGCTCCCGGCCAAGGCATCTCCGCCGGTGGTTTCGCCATCGGCGGGGCGACGGTAATCGATTCCAGTGCCAATATTTCTACCGCAGGTATTGTCCATTCGACGGGCCTGATCTCCAGCGATACTGGATTCAAGTCAGGCGCGAGCGATGGCCTAACGATCAACGTCGGTTATACCGACGATAACGGTAATCCCGGCACACTTCATTTCGTGGGCGGCATTCTCGTGAGCGTCACCTAGGAGACGAGCTATGCGAAACGCATCTCCTTCCCGGGCACTTCTTGTCTTCGCGCTTTTGTTGCTGAGTCTTGCCAGAGCATCGGCCCAAAACCTTTTGCCGACTGTCTCGGGGGCTGTCGCCACAGGGCTACGACCGCTGGGAATGGACATTTTTAGATGGTGTTGCAGTCAACTGGACACTGACGTAGTCGTCGCCAACTCCGGCGAGAATTCCGTTTCGATCTATCGGCTGTCCGCTTCTGAATCCAAGATCAACTTCTCATCAGAACAGAAAGTTCTGGGTATTCCCTCTCCGTATGACGTAGCAGCTTGTCCGGATACGAATCCCCCTATTCTACCCATTGACGTAAGAATGGGGCTGGTGGGAACGTTTTTAATCACCTCCCCCTCAGATAACTCGGTGCGCGTGCTTCGTACGCCCGCAGGGGTTATCGCGGGGGTAATTCCAGTTGGGCCGCAGCCGTATTCCGTTGACTGTTTTGTGGATCGGCTCGGCAAACTCTATGGCGCTGTATCAAACGCTGGCGATAATAGCGCGACCATTTTTGAAGTGGCCTCCTTTCGGGTGATTGCCACAATTCCGAATGTACCTGCGAGTCAGCGTTTTCATGGAATTTATGGGCCACCGGATTCTCGTTATAGTACGAACCGCCTTTTCGTTGCAGGCACGGATGCGAATGTCGTGACGGTAATTAGCCTCGATACCTTCAATGTTTTAACTCAAATTCCCGTTGCGCGCCCTACGGCGATTACTGCGACCTCCTTTGAGGGAGCAACGATTGCCATCGCGAGTGCTGGAAGTAATGAAGTTAAAGGGTACAGTTCACTGGAAGTTGCTTCGACCTTAACCTACCGCAATGTGCCGAATCCTGAGGACATGACGTTTGATCATCAGACTAGGCTGTTCATTGCAACCAATGGCGGGCGGGACTCGCTGACCTATTGGAACTCAGATGAGGATAACAGAACAGTTCGATACTCAATCTCAGGAATACCCGGCGCGGCGGCTCTTGCAGAGATTACACTGAATAGGTGCCTCTCGTTTTTTGGTCGCACTGGTGGCTGCATCAGTTTTGAGCAACATTCTGGTCTGCTGGTTACCAGCACGACTACGAATCAATTATTCTTCGTTCAATTGTTCCGTCCTGGCGCGACCAGTTTTTCCGTCGTCAACAGTGCCAGCTTCGCAACCGTGGCTGTTGCGCCAGGGTCGCTGGCCACGGCATTCGGTCCCACGGGCGCAGGCCAAGCCCTTACAGCCACTCCATCCCCCGAAATGCTCCCGACCATTATCGGCGGAGTCCAGCTTCGGCTCGGCGGTTCCTTAATCTACAACAACGAAGGCAGCGGCCTTAGCTACTCCCCCGCAGGTTCCGTTCTCGCACGACTGCTCTTCGTTGGTCCAACGCAAATAAACTTTCAGGTGCCCCCGAATGGCATAGTGCCCGGCACGATCGTCCCAGCACAGATATTGAAAGCAGATGGAGCCAGTCTACTTACCACCTTAGCGATCTCAGCGTCCTACCCAGGAATGTTTACCATATTCCAGAATGGGCGGGGGCAGGGCGCGGTTCTTAACGATGACTATTCCCAGAACGGCAGTCCGCAAACCATTCTCGGCGCGCGACCGGCGCGGCGGGGGAGCGTGGTGCAGATATACGCGACGGGGGCGGGCGAGACGACTCCTACTCTGCTGGCGGGCGAGCCGGCGCCAGTGAGTGGAAATCCGCTCATACTCACTAATGTGCAGCCGGCAGTCACTATGGGCGGAGTGAGTGCGCGAGTGCAGTTCAGCGGGAT